>NZ_JAVRFL010000006.1:0-243327 GCF_031845925.1 Micromonospora reichwaldensis
AAGCTACGCGCCGCGCTGTCGAGCTGCCCCACGGATGAGGGCACGGCTCCGTTCGAGCGGTCCCTCCGGTAGGCCCCCGGGTGGTCCCATGGACGGGGCAGCTCGACAGCGACAACAAGCCCTCCCCACACGGCCGCCGGACCCACCCACGCACCCCACGCGGTCCCATCGACGGGGCAGCTCGACAGCAGCCGGCCAGCCGCCCCGCAGGCCGCCCGCGACCGGCCGGCACGCTGACGGCCACCAACGCCGCGATCCCACCGACGCGCCACGCGCGGCCCGGGAACGGGCGGGGTCAGACCCGGCCCGGGAACGGGCGGGTCAGACGTAGAGGGAGGTGAAGGGTGCCCAGGGCAGGTTGCGCACGATCGTGAAGGCCAGCCAGGCGGCCAGGAAGACGCCGATCACCCGGGAGCTGATCCGCAGCTCTGGCAGGCGCCAGCCGAACGCCTGCTTCCCGGCCCAGGCAACGAAGAGGTAGGCCAGGAAGGGCAGCGCGAAGACGAAGAGGAAGTGGTGTCGGGCGGCGGCCGGCAGGTCGGCGTGCAGCACGTACCAGAGCGCGCGGGTGCCGCCGCAGCCCGGGCAGTCAAGCCCCGTGGTGAGCTTGAGCAGGCAGCTCGGCGCGGCGTCGGGCGCCGAGCGGGTGGGGTCGCTGATCAGCGCGTAGCCGATGCCGGCGGCGACGCAGCCGAGCGCGGCCAGCGGCACCGCCCAGCGCGGGGAGCGCTCGTAGAGGCGGACGACGAAGCGGGTGAGCCGGTCCGGCTCGGCGACGGGGTAGGCCGCCGCCCCCGGATAGGGCAAACCTGGATAGGGCGACCCCGGATAGGCCGCGCCGGGGTGAGGCGGATCCGGATGGGGCGAGCCCGGGTGGGGCGGATCCGGATGGGGCGAGCCCGGGTGGGCAGGCGCCTGGTCCGTGGGCCGTCCGTCGGCCGGTGCGGCCGGTCCAGCCGGGCTGGCCTGGGGCGGGGCGTCGAGCCCACCCGTCTGCGGATGCGGCGGGGAGGCCGGTCCGTCAACGCTCGTCACGTCGCTCACCGTACACCGGCCACGCCCGCCAGCGCCGCGGCCAGCGGGACGGCCAGGTCGCCGGCGGCGGGCGGGGCGACCGCGTCCAAGCCCAGCCACCCGGCGAGTCGGTGCAGCTCGGCGGCGAGCGCCAGGGCGGTCTCGCCCGCATCGACGCCCGGCTCGCCCCAGGCGGCCGGCACCAGCAGCACGCCAGCCTTGCGGTCGGCCTTCAGGTCGACCCGGGCGGTGAAGCGCTCCCCCTGGAGGAAGGGCAGCACGTAGTAGCCGTACACCCGTTGCGGTGCCGGCACGTAGATCTCGATGCGGTAGCTGAAGTCGAAGAGCCGCTCGGTGCGGGCCCGCTCCCAGACCAGCGGGTCGAACGGGCTGACCAGCGTGTTGCCGCGCACCCAGCGGGGCAGCCGCGCCCCGGCGTGCAGCCAGGCGGGCCGCTGCCAGCCCTGCACGGCGACCGGCAGCAGCTCGCCCGCCTCGACGAGCTCGGCGATGGCCTGCCGGGCGCCGGCCACCGGCAGCCGGAAGTAGTCGCGCAGCTCCGGCTCGGCGGCCACCCCGAGCGACCGCGCGGCGATGCCCACCAGCGCACGGTGGGCCTCCGCGTCGCTCGGCGTGGGCGCGTCGAGCACGGCGGCCGGCAGCACCCGCTCCGGCAGGTCGTAGCGGCGGGCGAACGACGAGGTGCGCTCGGCGGCCGTCATCTCCCCCGCCCAGAACAGGAACTCCAGCGCCCGCTTGACCGCCGACCAGTTCCACCCCCAGTTGCCGGTCTCCCGGGGCGCGTCGTGCTCGATCTCGGCGGCCGTGAGCGGCCCCCGGGCGGCCACCTCGTCGCGGACCCAGGCGACCAGGCCGGGCTGCTCCTCGGCGATGCGCCGCATCCCGCCCCAGGAATCCGAGCGGGACCGGGCCATCCGCCAGCGCAGCGCCGGATGCAGCCCGACGGGCACCAGCGACGCCTCGTGGCCCCAGTATTCGAACAGCTCCCGGGGGCGGCGGTAGGCGGCGTCGTCGAGCAACGCGGTCGGGTAGGGCCCGAGCCGGCTGTAGAGCGGCAGGTAGTGCGCCCGTTGCAGCACGTTTACCGAGTCCATCTGGATCAGCCCGACCCGGTCGAGCACCCGGCGCAGGTGCCGGCGGGTGGGCACGCCCGTGGGCGCGGGGTCGGCGAAGCCCTGGGCGGCGAGCGCCACGCGGCGTGCCTGGGCGAGCGAGAGCGATTCCGGTGCGGCCATCGTCGGGCACCCTAATCCACCGGTACGACACCGGTGCGGACGCTGGACCCGTCACCCGCCGAGGCATAGAACGGACGCATGCTCACGATTCGCCGCGAGGAGCCCGACGACGCCGAGGCGGTCGCCCGGGTGCACATCCACGGCTGGCAGGCCGGCTACGCCGGGATCATGCCCGAGGAGGTGCTGCGGCGGCTCAACGTCACGGCCTGGGCGCAGCGCCGCCGGGACCTCGGCACCGCCGACCCGGAGCACCCGTTCACCACCCTGCTCGCCGAGGTCGACGGGACGCTGGCCGGATTCACCACGTTCGGCCCGTACCGCAACAACCAGGACCGTGGCGACCTCGACGCCGCGCACGGCGAGGTGGTGGCGATGTACGTCGAGCCGGACCGCTGGGGTGACGGCACGGCGCGGGCGCTGCTGGCCGCGGCGCGCGACGGGCTGGTCGCCCGGGGCTGGTCGGACTACCGGCTCTGGGTCCTGGAGGCCAACCACCGGGCCCGCCGGTTCTACGAGCGGGCCGGGCTGTCACCGGACGGTGAGCGGTCGACCTATCCGGTGCCGCTGGCCGGCGGGCGACCGCCGGTCGGGCTGGTCGAGCTGCGGTACGCCGGACGCCTCGGCGGCTGACCCGGCCGGCGTCGCCCGACGGCGGTTGCTCCGGCCCGGGTCGCCCCAGTGACGGATGGGCAGGAACGCCAGCAGCGCCAGGCTGATCCAGACGTAGGTGTTGCTGCCGAGGAAGCCGTCGAGCCCGGTGAAGTCCTTCTCCCAGGCCCAGACGATCCGGCTGATCAGGAAGCCGTACCCGACGATCGCGGCGCCCAGCAGGACGCGGCGCCGGCGGCTGCCGGCGGGCGCGGCCATCCCGTTGTCGACCAGCAGGATCAGCGCGGGCAGCAACCAGACCAGGTGGTGTACCCAGGTGACCGGGCTGACCAGGCACATCACCGCGCCCGTCAGCGCCAGGCCGGTCGCCTCGTCGCCGGCGGCCACGGCGGCACGGGAGCGCCAGGCCCACAGCGCCAGCGTGGCGAGCACGAGCGCCAGCCAGGCCAGGGTGCTCGGGTGTTCCGGATTGAGCCGGGCGACGACGCCGCGCAGCGACTGGTTGGAGACGAACGCCAGCTCACCCACGCGGCCGGTGTTCCACAGCGCCTCCGTCCAGAACTCCCGCGAGGCGTCGGGGAAGAGCGCGGCGGCCAGCAGGGTCACACTCGCCGCGGTGGCCATCGAGGTGACCGCGGCCCGCCAGCGGCGGGTGACCAGCAGGTAGACGATGAAGATGCCCGGGGTCAGCTTGATCGCGGTGGCCAGCCCGATGCCCACGCCGGCCCACCGGTTGCCGGCCGGCAGCAGCCGGAGCAGGTCGATCGCGACCAGGAAGAGCAGCAGCATGTTGACCTGGCCGAAGTTGACCGTCTCGCGCATCGGCTCGTACGCGGCGGCCAGGCAGAGCGCCACGGCGAGGGCGAACCAGCGGGTCCAGCCGGAGCGGCGGGAGACCGGGTCGATCAGCCACCAGAACAGCACGGCGGTGACCACCACGCTGGCGGCCACGCTCACCGCGATCGCCGCCCACCACGGCAGGTACGCCATCGGCAGCATGACCAGGGCGGCGAAGGGCGGGTACGTGAAGCCGTACTGGGTGCCGGGCTTGAGGAAGTCGTAGATCTCCCCGCCGTCGTGCACCCACCAGGTCAGCGCGCCGTAGTAGACCTTGAGGTCGAAGAAGCCGTGCCGGACGGCCGCGACGGACAGGAAGGCGGTCACCGCGACGGCGAGCACGACGACGCCGACGACCTGCTGAATCGTCCGTCGGGGACCCTGCGCCACCATCGCCTCCATCGCCCTGCGTAGGCTTCCGTCCCATGGCTCTCGGGTACGTCCGCCCGGCGCGTCCGGAAGACGCCGGCGAGATCGCACGCATCCAACTCGCGACCTGGCGGGTCGCCTATCGCCGGATCCTGCCCCGGCACGTGCTCGACAACCTGGACGAGGCGTGGCTCGCCAGGCGGTGGAGCGCGGCCGTGCAGGAGCCGCCCTCCGGCGCCCACCGGGTGCTGGTCGCCGTCGAACAGGCCGAGCAATCCTATCTGGTGGGGTTCGCCGCCTCCGGTCCGGCCGACACCGAGGCGCTCGCCCCGGGTGAGCCGGCGGAGGTCCTCGGGCCGGACGTCGCCGCGGTGACGGACCTGCTGGTGGAGCCGCGCTGGGGCCGGCGGGGGCACGGCAGCCGGCTGCTCGCCGCGACCGTCGACCTGTGGCGGGCCGACGGGTTCACCCGCGCGCTGGCCTGGGCCTTCGACGGCGACGCGGCGACCCGGAAGTTCCTCACCAGCACCGGCTGGGAGCCCGACGGCGCGGCCCGCGCGCTGGACGTGGAGGACATGCTCGTCCCGCAGGTGCGGCTGCACGTGGCGGTGCCGGGGGAGGCGGATCCGGCGGACGCGACGCCCACCGAGGCGACGCTCCCGGACCTGACGCCGGATGCGTCGTCACCGACACCGGCGACGCCCGGGGACTGACCGGGCCGGGCGTGCCGGACCCGGATCGCACCGGGCCGGGCGTTCCGGACCCGAAGCGCACCGGGCCGGGCGTTCCCGCGCCCGGATCGCACTGATTCGCGCTCCCCGGCCCGCCGGTGCCGGCGATCCGCCGGACACTGTCGGGGGTGTCGCCTACCGTGACCCCATGGTCGCGGTGGCGGCGTCCACGAGAGGGAGGCATCGGGCATGTTCGCGGACACGATGGCGTGGAGCAGTTTCTCGGTGGACGACCCCGGCCGCGCCGAACGGTTCTACGCCGACACGCTCGGCCTGCGGGTGTCGCGGGACGACGGCATGGGCGGCCTGCTGACGTTGCACCTCGCCGGGGGCCGGGACGTGATGGTCTACCCGAAGGCGGACCACACCCCCGCGGCCCACACGGTGCTCAACTTCCCCGTCGACGACGTCGACCGGGCCGTCGACGAGCTGACCGCGCGTGGGGTGCGGTTCGCGCACTACCCCGGGATGCCCCAGGACGACAAGGGCGTCATGCGCGGCAACGGGCCGACGATCGCGTGGTTCACCGACCCGGCCGGCAACATCATGTCGGTGATCGAGGAAGGCTGACCCGGTCAGGCGCGCGGCGAGCCCTGGGTGGACGCAACGAGTTCGACGACCAGTTCGTCGTCCTCCATCGCCCCGGTGGGCACGAAGCCGAGGCTCGTGTAGAGGCGGGCGGCCTGGGCGTTGTCGGGGTGGTAGGAGAGCCGGACGGGGTGACCGCCGTCCTGGCCGCCCAGCCACGCGGCCAGGGTGCGCACGGCCGCCCGACCGACGCCCCGGTCCTGTTCGGCCGCGTCGACCACCATGCCGCCGATCCAGCGGGACCCGTCGTCGTCGACGCCCCACATGACGTGCCCGGCGACGGTCTCGTCCGCGTACACCGCCAGTGAGGTCCACACGTCGGAGCGCATGGTCAGCAGCAGGTAGCGGGCGGCCAGCGCCGCCACCCACCCGCGCTGGTCGTCGCGCGGGGCGACGTCGGCCACCGCCCGCCAGTTGTCGTCGTCCACCGGGCGCAGGGTCACCCGGCGCCCGGCCCGGTCGGAGAGTCCAGAATCGATCACCCGGGCAGCCTAGGGGCCGCCCGGGTGCCGCCGCCACGGGATTGCCCGTCAGTCGAGCAGGGCGTCCAGGCCGACGGTCAGCCCGGGCCGGGTGCGGACCGCGCGGACGGCCAGCAGCACGCCGGGCATGAACGAGACCCGGTCGTACGAGTCGTGCCGGATGGTCAACGTCTCCCCCACGGTGCCGAAGAGCACCTCCTGGTGGGCGACGAGGCCGGTGGCGCGCACGGCGTGCACGCGTACCCCGTCGATGTCGGCGCCCCGGGCGCCCGCGACCTCGTCCTTGGTGGCGTCCGGCACCGGGCCGAGCCCGGCCTCGGCGCGGGCGGCCGCGATCAGCCGCGCGGTGTGCGTGGCGGTGCCGCTGGGGGCGTCCAGCTTGCGGGGATGGTGCTGCTCGACGATCTCGACCGACTCGAAGTGTCGGGCGGCTCGGGCGGCGAACTGCATCATCAGCACCGCGCCGATGCCGAAGTTGGGGGCGATCACCACACCCACCCCGGGCTTGTGGGCCAGCCAGCCGCGCACCCGCTCCAGCCGCTGCTCGGTGAAGCCGGTGGTGCCGACCACCGCGTTGATGCCCTGGTCGATGCACCAGTGCAGGTGGTCCATGACGACGTCGGGGGTCGTGAAGTCGACGACCACCTCGGCCCCGGCGTCGGACGCGGCGAACAGGCCGTCGCCCTCGTCGACCATGGCCACCAGCTCCATGTCGGCGGCGGCGTCCACGGCCCGGCACACCTCGACGCCCATCCGACCCCGGGCGCCCAGCACGCCGACCCGGATCAGCTCGTCCGGGCTCTTCTCCTGCTCGTCAGTCACGGGGCACAACCTATCCCAATCGGGACGCGCGCATCCGGGCAGACCGTCAGCCGCCATCCGGGCCGACCGTCAGCGGCCGGGACGCAGCCATCCGGGCCGACCGTCAGCCGTCGGGACGCGCGCACCCGGGCAGGAGTGCGGGACGGGTCAGCGGGCGGCGAAGTCGTTCGCGCCGAACGGGCCGACCACGGCCAACGACATCGGCCGGCTCAGCAGCTCGGCGGCCAGGGTGTTGACGTCGGCCACGGTGACCGCGTCGACCCGGCCGAGCAGCTCGTCGACCGGCATCAGGTGGCCGTAGAGCAGCTCGCCCTTGGCCAGCCGGCTCATCCGCGAGCCCGTGTCCTCCAGCCCCAGCACGAACGAGCCCTTGCTCATCCCCTTGCCGCGGGCCACCTCGGCCTCGGTCAGGCCGTCGGCGGCCACCCGGTCCAGTTCGGCCCGGGTCAGCGCCAGCACCTCGTCGACCTTGCCCGGGGCGCAGCCGGCGTAGACGGCGAAGAGGCCGCTGTCGGCGTACTGGCTGGCGTAGGAGTAGACCGAGTAGGCGAGGCCGCGCCGCTCGCGGATCTCCTGGAACAGCCGGCTCGACATGCCGCCGCCGAGGATGTTGTTGAGCACGCCGAGCGCGAAGCGCCGCTCGTCGAGCCGGTCGATGCCGGGGCAGCCGAGGATGACGTGCGCCTGCTCGGTCTCCTTCGGCTCCACCAGGGTGGTGGCGGGCTTCGTGCGTACGGCCGGGGTGGCCGACCGGTGCGGCGCGGGCGTCGCCGGGTCGGTGTCCAGCGGGGTGCCGCGCAGCGCCTGGCGGACCAGCTTGACCACCGTGGCGTGGTCGAGGTTGCCGGCGGCGGCGACGACGATCCGCGGCGGGGTGTAGTGGCGGCGGTAGAAGCCCTGGATCTGCCGCCGGGACATCGGCGTGACGGTCTCCTCGGTGCCGGAGATCAGCCGACCCAGCGGATGGTCGCCGTAGGCGGCCCGGGCGAAGAGGTCGTGCACCTCGTCGCCGGGCTCGTCGTCGTGCATGGCGATCTCTTCGAGGATCACGCCCCGCTCGGTCTCCACGTCGGCCGGCTCCAGCAGCGAGTCGGCGACCGCGTCGCACATGACGTCGATGGCCAGCGGCAGGTCCTCGTCCAGCACGCGGGCGTAGTAGCAGGTGTATTCCTTGGTGGTGAAGGCGTTGGTCTCGCCGCCCACCGCCTCGATCTCCGCGGAGATCTCCAGCGCGCTGCGCTTGTTGGTGCCCTTGAACAGCAGGTGCTCCAGGAAGTGCGCCGCGCCGGCCTGCGGGCCGGTCTCGTCGCGCGAGCCGACCGCGACCCAGACGCCGAACGAGACGCTGCGCATCGCCGGGATCGCCTCGGTGAGCACGCGCAGCCCGCTGGGCAGCACGGTACGGCGTACCGTGCCGCCCAGCGGGTCGTCGCTGATGGTGCGGGTCACCGCCCGGGAGGCGCCGCCGGAGCGGGTTGTCCCGGTGCCCCGGTGCGAGGCCCCTGCGGGGCCCGGGACGGACGCCACCCCCCGTCGATCCGGCGGAAACGGCGCGCTGACGGCCCGACTCACGTGTTGCTCCCAGATCGACGAGGGGTGGGTGATGCGATGGTGCGGTGCGTCAGCTGCGCCGGGTACGGCGGCGCGGACGCTCGCCGCCCTCGCCACCCTCGCCGCCGCCCTCGCCGCCGCCCGGGCCACGACCGCCCCGGTCGCCGCCGCGCTCACGGTCGCCCCGGTCGCGCGGAGCCCGGTCGTCCCGGTCCCGGCCGGCCGGACGCTCGCCGCCGGCGGCCTCGCCGGCGGCCGGCGCCTCGGCGCCCTCCGGGCGGACCTTGTCCAGGTAGATCTTGCCGCGGGCGTCGATGTCCGCGATCTCGACCTCGACCCGGTCGCCGACGTTGAGGAAGTCCTCGACCTTCTCGACCCGCTTGCCGTCGCCCACCTTGGAGATGTGCAGCAGGCCGTCGCGGCCCGGCAGCAGCGAGATGAACGCGCCGAACGCGGCGGTCTTGACCACCGTGCCGAGGAAGCGCTCCCCGGCCTTCGGCAGCGTCGGGTTGGCGATGCCGTTGATCCGGTCCACCGCCGCCTGGGCCGACGGGCCGTTGGTGGCGCCGACGTAGATCGTGCCGTCGTCCTCGATGGAGATCTCGGCGCCGGTCTCGTCCTGGATCGCGTTGATGGTCTGCCCCTTCGGGCCGATCACCATGCCGATCTTGTCGACCGGGATCTTGACGGTGGTGACCCGCGGGGCGTACTCCGACATCTCGGCCGGGGCCTCGATCGCCGCCTGCATCACGCCGAGGATGGTCTGCCGGGCCTCGTACGCCTGCTGCAGCGCGGCGGCCAGCACGTCCGACGGGATGCCGTTGAGCTTGGTGTCGAGCTGGAGCGCGGTGACGAACTCGGGCGTGCCGGCGACCTTGAAGTCCATGTCGCCGAACGCGTCCTCGGCGCCGAGGATGTCGGTCAGCGTCACGTACTCGGTCTTGCCGTCCACCTCGTCCGAGATGAGCCCCATGGCGATGCCGGCCACCGGCGCCTTCAGCGGCACACCGGCGGAGAGCAGGCCCAGCGTCGAGGCGCAGACCGAACCCATCGAGGTGGAGCCGTTGGAGCCGAGCGCCTCGGAGACCTGCCGGATGGCGTAGGGGAACTCCTCGCGCGACGGCAGCACCGGGATCAGCGCCCGCTCGGCGAGCGCGCCGTGGCCGATCTCGCGCCGCTTCGGCGAGCCGACCCGGCCGGTCTCACCGGTCGAGTACGGCGGGAAGTTGTAGTTGTGCATGTAGCGCTTGCGGTTCTCCGGGGACAGGGTGTCCACCATCTGCTCCATGCGCAGCATGTTCAGCGTGGTGACGCCCAGGATCTGGGTCTCGCCACGCTCGAACAGCGCCGAGCCGTGCACCCGGGGCAGCACGCCGACCTCGGCGGTCAGCGGGCGGATGTCGCGCGGGCCGCGGCCGTCGATGCGGACCTGCTCGCGCAGCACCCGGTTGCGCACCTCGGACTTGGTGAGCGACCGGAAGGCGGCGCTGAGCTCCTTCTCCCGGCCCTCGAAGCGACCGCCGAGCTCCTCGGCGACCTTGGCCTTGATGCGGTCGAGGGCCTCCTCGCGGTCGGCCTTGCCGGCGATCTGGAGGGCCTCGGCGACCTCGGCGCGGGCCAGGTCGGCCACCGCCTCGTAGACGTCGTCCTGGTAGTCCAGGAACACGGGGAACTCGGCGACGGGCTTGGCGGCCACCTCGGCCAGCTCGCTCTGCGCGCGGCACAGCTCGCGGATCGCCGGCTTCGCGGCCTCCAGGCCGCTGGCCACGATCTCCTCGGTCGGCGCGGTCGCGCCGCCCGCGATCAGGGTCACGGCGTGCGGCGTCGCCTCGGCCTCGACCATCATGATCGCGACGTCGCCGTCCGGCAGCGAGCGGCCGGCCACGACCATGTCGAAGGTGGCCCGGGCCAGCTCCTCCAGGGTCGGGAAGGCGACCCACTGGCCGTCGATGTGCGCGACCCGGGTCGCCCCGATCGGGCCGGAGAACGGCAGGCCGGAGAGCTTGGTCGACATCGAGGCGGCGTTGATCGCCACGACGTCGTAGGGGTGCTGCGGGTCGAGCGCGAGGATGGTCTCGACGACCTGGACCTCGTTGCGCAGGCCCTTGACGAAGGACGGGCGCAGCGGCCGGTCGATCAGCCGGCAGGTGAGGATCGCGTCCTCGCTGGGGCGGCCCTCGCGGCGGAAGAACGAGCCGGGGATGCGGCCCGCGGCGTACATCCGCTCCTCGACGTCGACGGTCAGCGGGAAGAAGTCGAACTGCTCCTTCGGCTGCTTGCCGGCGGTGGTGGCGGAGAGGACGACCGTCTCGCCGAGCTGGGCGACGACGGAGCCGGCAGCCTGACGGGCCAGCCGTCCGGTGGAGAAGGTGATCTCACGGGTGCCGAAGGACCCGTTGTCGATCACGGCGGTGCGGGATTCGGTGCCGAGGTTGGTCTCGGTCATGGTGCTGTCGTGCTCCTTCGCATCGGGGGCCCACGACGCGGGGAGCTGCTCAGACGGCCGGTCTTCGATCGAAGCGCCCGGGTGGCCGGCGCGAGGCCGGGGTGCCCGGGGGCCACTACCGGAGACCGGTACGCTGACCGGCTCCCTTTTCAGGTGGTCGCGCGGCCCGGTTTTCGTGTGGCGGCGAAGCGGGGGAGCGGCCCGGTCGGGCCACTCCCCCGTCACGTCACCGGCGCAGACCGAGCCGCTCGATGAGCGACCGGTAGCGGTTGATGTCCTTCTTCTGGACGTAGTTGAGCAGCCGACGGCGGCGGCCGACCAGCAGCAGCAGCCCACGGCGGCTGTGGTGGTCGTGCTTGTGCACCTTCAGGTGCTCCGTCAGCTCGGCGATCCGCTTGGTGAGGACCGCGACCTGCACCTCCGGCGAACCGGTGTCGCCGTCGGCGGTCGCGTACTCCGCGCGGATCTTGGCCTTGGCTTCCTGGTCGAGCGCCATGTTCTCCCTGTTTCGTGGGTTGTTCGATGATGTCCGTCGGATCGGTCAGTGGACCGGAAACGGACCGGTACCTCGCACCCGCGGCGTCGTGCAGGCACGCGAGGCCCCACGTCGGTCAGCCGACGTCCCCGCCAGACTACCAGCCCTGCCGGGCGGCGGCCTGTCAAGGGCCGCGACGCGGTCAGCCGAGCACGCGCCGGGTCCGCTCGACGTCCTGGTTCATCTGGGCGATCAACGGCTCGATCGCGTCGTAGCGGATCTGCCCGCGCAGGTGCGCCACGAAGTCCAGCGCCAGCCGCTCGCCGTAGAGGTCGCCGGTGAAGTCGAGCACGTACGCCTCCACCCGCCGCTCCCGGCCGGAGAAGGTCGGGTTGGTGCCCACCGACACCGCCGCCGCCAAGGGCTCGGCGTGGCCCCGGCGCACCAGCCGGGCGGCGTAGACGCCGTCGGCGGGCACCGCCGCGTACCGGTGGCAGAGCAGGTTGGCGGTGGGGAAGCCCAGCTCGCGGCCGCGCTGGTCGCCGCGCACCACCACGCCCTCCACCCGGTGCGGGCGGCCGAGCGCGGCGGCCGCCGCCGTCACGTCCCCCGCGTCGACGCAGGAGCGGATGTACGTGGAGGAGTAGACCGTGCCCGCCTCGGCGACCAGCGGGGCGCCCTCCACGGCGAAGCCGAAGGTGCGCCCGAGCCGCTCCAGCAGCGCCACGTCGCCGGCGGCCTTGTGCCCGAAGCGGAAGTTGTCCCCGACCACGACCAGCGCGGCGTGCAGGTGCTCGACCAGGATGTCGTGCACGAACGCCTCGGCGGGCAGCCGGGAGAACTCCGGGGTGAACGGCACCACGCAGAGCACGTCCACGCCGAGCGCCTCGATCAGCTCGGCCTTGCGGGCGGTCTCGGTGAGCACCGCCGGGTGCGAACCGGGGCGCACCACCTCGGCCGGGTGCGGGTCGAAGGTGACCACCACCGACTGCACGCCCAGCTCGCGGGCCCGGGACACGGCGTGCCCGATGGTCGCCTGATGTCCCTTGTGCACACCGTCGAAGACGCCGATGGTGACGACCGACCGCCCCCAGCCGCCGGGCGCCGCGTCGTACCCCCGCCACCGCTGCATGCCGCTCCTCCCCTGCCTTCCGTGGCGGCCCGCACCGGCCGCCGTCCCCCGCCCCCGTCAGGCGGGGGCGAGCACGATCTCCGCGCGGGCCCGGCCGCCCCGCTCGCTGACGATAGCGATCAGCCCGCCGTCGGGGCCGAAGACCGCGTAGGGGCCGGCGGTTCCCACCGGGTCGAGCGGACCGCCGTGGGAGAGCACCTTCGCCTCGTCGGCGCCGGCCTCGCGGCGCGGGAAGAACCGGTCGGCCGCCGCCGCCAGCGGCAGGTTCACCACCTCGGGGGCGCGCTGCTCCAGCTCGTCGAGGGTGGCGGCCTCCGCGAGGGCGAAGTTCCCGACGGCGGTACGGCGCAGCGCCGTCAGGTGCCCGCCCACCCCGAGCGCCAGGCCCGCGTCCCGGGCGATCGCCCGGATGTACGTGCCGGAGGAGCAGGTCACGTCGATGTCCACGTCGACGACGTCGGGCGCGTCGCGGCGTACCGTCAGCAGCTCCAGCCGGGACACCGTGACCCGGCGGGCGGGCAGCTCGACGCTCTCCCCCTCGCGCACCCGCTTGTACGCCCGCTGCCCGTCGATCTTGATGGCGCTGACGGCGCTCGGCACCTGGTCGATCTCCCCGGTCAGCGCGGCCAGGGCAGCCCGGACCGCCTCGTCGGTGACCTGGCCGGCCGGGGTGGTGGCGATCACGTCGCCCTCGGCGTCGTCGGTGACGGTGGCCTGGCCGAGCCGGACGGTGGCCGTGTAGCTCTTGTGCGCGCCGATCACGTAGGTGAGCAGGCGGGTGGCCCGCCCGACCCCGATCACCAGGACGCCGGTGGCCATCGGGTCGAGGGTGCCGCCGTGCCCCACCCGGCGAGTGCGCGCCAACCGGCGGATGCGCGCCACCACGTCGTGCGACGTCATGCCGCCGGGCTTGTCGACCACGATCAGACCGTCTGTGCTCACGACACCCAAGCCTGCCAGACCGGGCCGGAGGCCCCGCCGCCGCCCGCCCGGCGGACGGGTGTGTTCAGCGCCGCCGAGGTGGCGGCGGCCCTCGCCGACGCGGGCGACTTCTTCGGTCTGGCCGCCCCGGTGGTGTCCACCTCGAGGTGCCGAGGCTCAGCGCACCGCGCCGACCACGGCCCAGGCCCCGGAGCGCAGCCGCAGCAGCAGGGCCACCAGCCGGAGCACCACGAAGAGCGTGAGGCCCGCCCAGATGCCGCCGAGGCCGAGGTCGAGCCCGTACGCCAGCCAGATGGCGGGCAGGAAGCCGCCGAGCGCGGCCAGGAGGGTGAGGTTGCGCAGGTAGCGGACGTCGCCCGCGCCGATCAGCACGCCGTCGAGGGCGAACACGACGCCGGCCAGCGGCAGCATCGCCACGAACCACGGCCAGGCGAGCATGGCCTGCTCGCGTACCTGCGGATCGGAGCTGAACCAGCCGGGGACCACGCCGGCGCCGGCGGCGACGAGCACGGCGAACGCCACGCCGCAGACGCCGCCGAGCAGCCCGATCCGGCGGGCCAGGTGCCGGGCCGCGGCGGCCTCGCCGGCCCCGAGGGCGGCGCCGATCAGGGACTGGGCGGCGATGGCGAGCGCGTCGAGCACCAGGGCGGTGAAGAACCACAGTTGCAGGGCGATCTGGTGCGCGCCGACGGCGGCGGCCCCGAAGCGGGCGGCGACGGCGGTGGCGGAGAGGAAGCTGGCCTGGAACGCGACGCCCCGGATCAGCAGGTCCCGGCTGAGCGCCAACTGCTGCCCGATCAGCCTCGGGCGGGGGCGCAGCGAGACCCGTTCGGCGACCAGCGCCCCGGCGAAGAGCACCCCGCCGATGGTCTGCGCGATCACGTTGGCCACGGCGGAACCGACCAGTCCGAGCCCGGCCGGGTAGACCAGCAGCGGGCAGAGCACGGCGGAGAGCACGTTCGGGCCGAGCACGAACATCAGCGGGCGGCGCATGTCCTGCACGCCGCGCAGCCAGCCGTTGCCGGCGGCGGCGAGCAGCAGCCCGGGCGCGCCGAGCGCCGCGACCCGCAGCCACTGCGCGGCGGCGTCGGCCACCTCGCCGGGCCCTCCGGCGAGGGTACGCGCCAACGCCCCGCCGCCGATCTGCATGCCGAGCGCGACCAGCACCCCCACCCCGAGGGCCAACCACGACGCCTGCACGCCCTCGGCGACGGCGGACGCCCGGTCGCCGGCCCCGAACCGTCGGGCCGACCGCCCCGTGGTGCCGTACGCGACCACGGTGCCGAGCCAGGCGATGAGCGTCAGCACCGTGCCGCCGACGGCGAGGGCGGCCAGCGGCACCCGGCCGAGGTGCCCCACCACCGCCGTGTCCACGAGCACGTAGATCGGTTCGGCGGCCAGCACCACCAGCGCCGGCAGGGCCAGCGCGGCGATCCGGCGGGGCGCGACGGCGCGGGTTTCAAAGGCGACGGATTGGCTCATCGCCGCCGATCCTGACACGGTTAGGTAAGGATCACAAGGCGCATGGTTACTTACCAGGAGAGAGGTGGACGACGGTCACCGCACCGAGCAGGAGCACTCCCCCGACGAGCACCGGCACGGGCAGCGACTCACCCACGATCCAGCCCGCGAGCAGCACGGCGGTGAGCGGCTCCGCCAGGGTGGCCAGCGCGGCGGCGCTGCCGGTGATGCTGCGCAACCCGGCGTAGAAGAGGGCGTACGCCACCGCCGTGGTGACCACCCCGAGGTGGAGCAGCAGGCCGATCGGCGCGAGCCGGGCCGGGACGCCGATCCCCTCGGCCAGCGCGATCGGGGCCAGCGCCAACGCGCCGACCGCCGCCGAGACGGTGGTGAGCGTCATCGGCGCGACGCGCTGTGCGGCGTGCCGGCTCAGCACCGTGCTGGCGGCGTAGCCCACCCCCGAGCCGAACGCCGCGAGCAGCCCGAGCAGCGGGCGCGGCGCGGTCGTGCCCGGCTCCCCGACCGACACCGTGATCAGCACGAGGCCGATGACGCCCGCCACCAGGGCACCCAGCATCGTCCGCCCGGGCAGCCGCCGCGCGCGCAGCGACTCCCAGCCGAAGATGAGGACCGGGGCGAGCCCCAGGCTGACCACGGTGGCCACCCCGACGCCGCCCGACGCGACGGCGAGGAAGTACAACGCCTGGTAGCCCCCGAGCCCGATCCCGACGCCGACGAGGGCGACCGGTTCCGACCGCAGCGCCGCGAGCACCGGCCCGAGGCGGCGCGCGAGCAGGGCGACCAGCACCAGCGCGCCGATGGCGAGACGGTGGAACCCGATGGCCGTCGGGGTAAGCGTGGTGGACTCGCGGACGAGCTGCACGGCGACGCCGGTGGTGCCCCAGAGCACGGCGGCGCCGGTGACGTACAGCAGCCCTCGGCGTACGCCGCCGGCCGGGCCGCGGCGCGGGTGCGGAGCGGACGGGGACGCGTAGGGGCCAGACAGAGACGTTCGGGACACGGGTGCGCTCCAGGGCGGATCGAGACGCTGACAGGGGACGACGTCTGTCGGAGCGCACGCACGACGAAGAAGAGGCGGGCGTTACCACCTGGGTTCTGCGGCCCCGGTCAGGCGGGCCGCCGTGCGGAGGACCGGCCGCAGTCGCCGCACGCGGGGACGCGACCGGTGGTGGGGCGCTCCGGTCAGGAGCGCGGCGGGGGCAGAACGCCCTGGAACGGCCTCATGCCCGCACCCTAGCGCAGCACCGTCCCGGCGTGCCCCGGGGTTTCGGTGCCCGTCGGCGGCTCGGGCTGGCCGCCGAAGTACTCCGCCATCAGGCGGTCGACCCACTCCGGTTGCCGGACATCTTCCGGGAGGAACTGTCGCATCACCGGCTTGACGTCGAGGACCGGGGTGCCGTCGACCGCGTCCAGCCCGCGCACCCGCAGCTTTCGGCCGCCTGCCGAGACGACTTCGCAGACGGTGCAGCCGATCCGGTTGGGCCGTCGCGGACCACGGTCGGCGAACACCCCGACCTCGGGCAGGTCGGCCCGGCCCCGGGGCCGCGACGGCGGCCGGTAGTCCTGCCGTTCGGCGAGGCGGTCGAAGAAGAAGACCACCTCCACGTGGGAAAAGTCGGCGAGCCCGGTGAGACATTCCTCCCCGAAGCGCGGCTCGACCACGATGGTGCTCACCACGTCGCCCCAGTGGTCCGACTCGCCCGGGTCCACCCGCCCGTTGTGGACCCGCCCGATCGGGGTCACGGTGATCGTCGCCCCGGTCGCGAGGCACTCGTCGGTCTTCTTCGGGTCGGTCATCGACGTCCTTCCGGTTCGGGTCGGCGCGCGGGCGAGAACGCCGCAGACCGTACGGCGTTCTCACCCGCGCGGATCATCTGGTGCGGAGCAGGCGTACCGACAGCGGCGCGAAGACCGCCGTCAGGGCGACGCAGGCGACGAGGATCCCGCCGATCTGCCGGCCGGGCAGTCCCCCCGCCATGAGTTCCCGGCCAGGTGGCTGGAGGACGTCATCGGGCCCAGACGTCCTCGTCGACCAGGTCGCCCTGCTCGGCGGTGACGTCGCGGGCGACGGCGAACGCCGCGGCGGCCTCCGGCAGGCCCGGGGCGCCCGCGAGCGCCGCCCGCAGGGTCTCGGGCGAGTCCCACCGCCACATGTCCACCCAGGTCCGCTCGTCGACGCGGACCAGTCGGGTCTCGGTCGGGCCGTCGTACGCCGACCGGATCGCCTCGAGGAGCTTCGCCCGCCGCTCCAGCACGGTGTCGGCGTCGGCCGGCTCGGCCGTGAACCTGGTCGTCCGGATGAGGGTCATACCCTTAAGCCTTCCTCTAGAGTTCATTTTTAGAGTGCGACTCTAGTGTTACAGTAAGGCCATGCAACTGGTCAAGAGCGCCGGCAAGAAGGGCGAGCGGTCGCGGCAGACCCGGCGACGGATCCTCCAGGCGGCGTACGAACTGTTCGTCGACCAGGGTTACGGGGCGACGACCCTGCAGGGCGTCGCCGAGCGCGCCGGCGTCGCCGTGCAGACCATCTACTTCGCCTTCGGCAACAAGCCCTCGCTGCTCAAGGAGCTGGTCGACGTCACCATCGCCGGCGACGACGAGCCGGTTCCCACGTTGCAGCGAGCCTGGTTCCTCGACGCCGTCGCGGCCGACACCGCGGAGGCGCAGCTACGGGCGCACGTGCGCGGCACCTGCGAGGTGCTCCAGCGGGTCGCGCCGATCATGGACGTCCTGCGTGCCGCCGGCGGGCAGGACCCGAGCCTGGCCGGCCTGTGGCAGCAGGACAGCGATCCGCGCCTCGAGGTCCAGACCGCCGCGGCGCGCAGCCTCCTGGCCAAGCCCGGCGCCCGGGCGCGGCTCTCCGTCGAGGACGCTGCCGACGTGCTCTTCGGGCTGCTGAGTCCCGAGCTGTATCTCCTCTTCGTCCGCGACCGGGGATGGACACCGGAACGCTGGCAGCAGTGGGCCTACGACACGCTGCACGCACAACTCTGCGACTGACGCCGGGCCTGAGACGCGGACACTCAGGCCGGAAGACTGGACGCCCATGCCGGGAGACGCGGATGCTCAGGCCGGGGGCAGGAAGTCGCGCCAGTGGCGCGCCTCGGCGCGGCTGCGGAGCCGGGCCGCCGGAAGCGCTGGCGCGTGCGTGGCGATCTCGATGAGCGGCCGAGGACGGGACCGGCGGGGACAGTGCCACACGTACCGGAGGAACTCGGCGTCGATCGTGGTCCGGGCGGAGAGCCGCTCACGGGCGGGGGCGGCGGACGGCCGGGACCGGGGCCGGATGGGCGGTGACGCTGTCGGCGCGGGACGCCGGCGGCGTCACCGCCGGTCGGCGTCGGTCACTGACGGGTGTCCATGGACGTCTGCAGCGCGCGGCGCATCTGCTCGCGGGCCTCGTCGGTGGTCTGCGGCTTGGGCTTGCTCGGCATGGTGGTCCCCTTCCAGGGCGTGGGCCGCCGACCGGCGGCAGCCCTCACGGGCGGTCGTGCTGCGCGCCCGGCAGCGGTCCGGGGTCACCGGAGCGGCTGTGGGCAGCGAGAGCCCGGGTCGGTCCGACCCTGGAGGAAGGCGCCACCGGGTGCGGCGACACCGCCCACGGCCAGCGCCGCCACACGACGCCGGCCGATTCCCAAGCTATCGTTCAGTTCCACATGCTGCCCGGTGTTCCCGCGATTTGGACTCACGTTCGTCCGGAGCCGCGCGCGTCAACGGGTCCCCGACGGGCTGCGGCGCGGTCAGCGGGCCAGGAAGTGCCAGCCCAGCCACCACCAGAAGCCGAACAGGCCGATCCGGCCGACCGGCACCGGGCCCACCTCGTAGCGCATCACGTAGGCGCACACCTCGCCGAGCGTGGGGATCCGCGAGCCCTCGCGGCGGGCCGCCCACTCGACGGCGGCGAAGAGCACCAGGGAAACCAGGAAGCCCCCGATGGCCAGCATCCGCATCATCGCCGCACCAGCCCCCAGAACGCCGACAGCCAGCCCAGCCAGACCGCCGAGCGGACCAGCTGGTCCTCCAGCAGCGGATCGGCCAGCCGCGAGAAGGTGGGAAAGTCGTCCCCCGCCGCCAGCACGAACGTGGTCCCCTCGAAGACCCCGAAGACCACCACCGGCAGGGCCCACCAGGCCGCCGGGGTGCCCAGCCGGCGTGGCGCGGGCCGCCGGGGCACCCGGTTGCTCAGGCCCAGCCAGATCAGCACCCCGCCGGTGCCGAGGGTCCAGAGATTGGCTTCGGTCGAGAAGGACGGGAACCGGCCGCCGACCAGCGAGAGGCAGACGAGCACCGGCACGGTGACGGCGGGACGGTCCCAGGCGCGGGGCGCCTCGACGGTGAGGTCGTGGGGCTGTTCCATCCCGCGATTCTCCCCGTACTCGCCGCAACCGGGAAGACGGACACTCCCCGAGCTCTCCCTGATCTTCCCGTGCCGGGCCCTTCCGATCAGAGCCGGCCGGGGCCGGTCAGCGCGCCGTCGAGTTCCGCGCGGATCCGGTCGACGACCTCGTCGACCGTCCCCGAACCGGTGAAGCCGGCGGCGAAGCGGTGCCCACCGCCGCCCAGCGCGACCGCCACCCGGCTGACGTCGACCGCGCCCTTGCTGCGCATCGACACCGCCCAGTCGCCGGTCGGCGTCTGCTTGACCACGCAGCTCACGTCGGCCTCGGCGGTGCACCGGACCGAGTCGATCAGCGCCTCCAGCACGTACGGGCGCTGGTCGTGCCGGGCCAGGTCGTCCTGGGTCGCGTACGTCCACACCAGACCGTGCCCGGCGGCCCCGGCGGGTTCCAGACGGGCCCGGCCGAGCACCTCGCCGAAGAGGCGGACGGCGCCGAACGGCCGGGTGTCGAAGATCCGGCGGGAGATGTCACCGGGCCGGATGCCGGTCGCCAGCAGGCGGGCCGCCAACTGATGCACCGCCGGGGTCGTCGCCTCGAACCGGAACGAGCCGGTGTCGGTGCTCAGGGCGACGTAGAGGCACTCCGCGATCCCGGCGTCCAGCGGGACGCCGAGCCGGGCGAGCAGGCCCTCGGCGACCACCGAGGTGGCCGCCGCGTGCGGGTCCACCAGGTTGATCCGGCCGAAGCAGGTGTTCGACGCGTGGTGGTCGAGCACCAGCGCCGCGCCGGCGGTCTCCAGCCGGTCGACCAGGTCGCCGAGGCGCGACTCGCTGGCCGCGTCGAAGCAGATCACCAGGTCCGGGTCCGGGTACGCCTCGGCCGCCGGCACCAGCAGGTCGAGCCCGGGCAGCCCCCGGAACGGCTCCGGCACCTCCGGCGGGCCGGGGAAGGTCGCCTGCATCCGCCGCACGCCCAGCCGGCGCAGCCCGAGCCCGAAGCCGAGCATGCTGCCCAGCGCGTCCCCGTCCGGGTTGACGTGGCAGATCAGCAGCACCCGCCCGTCCGGCGGCAGGCCCCGCACGGCCGCGACGGCGGCGGCCCAGTCCGCCTCGGTCGGGCCGGAGTCGACCGGTGGCGGCGCCTCGGCGAGGGCACCACCGGTCGTGCCGCCGGAGGGCTCGGTCACCGCGGGTCCCCGCCCCGGGGCGGGGTCTCCTCGGCGTCCTCGTCGGCGTCGCGCGCCTCGTCGGCGTCCTCGTCCTCGTCCAGCCGGTACGGCTGGGGCTCACCCGCGTACTCAGCCCGGGCGGCGATGCGCTGCACCTCGGCGTCGGCGTTGCGGGCCTGGGCCAGCAGGTCGTCGATGTGCTTGACCTGATCCTGCACGTCGTCGAGGACGAAGGTCAGCGTCGGCGAGTGCCGCAGCCCGAGCGCCTTGCCGACGGTGCTGCGCAGCATGCCCTTGGCGCTCTCCAGCGCCGCCGCCGTGCCCGCCTGGGCCGCCGCGTCGCCGAGCACCGTGTAGAAGACGGTCGCGTCGCGCAGGTCGGCGGTGATCCGGGCGTCGGTGATGGTGATCATGCCGAGCCGGGGATCCTTGATCTGGCTGCGCACCACCGACGCCACCAGTTCACGCACCCGCTCCGCGTGCCGGCGTACCTTGGCCGGATCCGACATCTTCGCCACCTCCACGGCGTACCGCTCCCGGCCGCCGCCCGGCGACGCGGAGCGCCCCGGAGCCGACGGCCCAACAACTCGAACACTACCCGCGCGGCCACCCGCACCGCGCGCCGCCGGTACCGTCCCGGCCACCCGGCGGACAGGTGCCGCCGGGTCAGTCCTCTTCGCCGTACAGCCGCTGGCGCACCGAGAGCAACTCGGTCTCCGGCCGGCCGGCCACCAGGCGCTCGCAGGAGTCCAGCACCTCCCGGACGTGCGACGCCTCGGCGGCCACCACGGCCACGGCGATCTCGGCCCGACCGTGCAGGTCGAGCGCTCCCACTTCGGCGGCCGACACCTCGAAACGGCGCAGCGCCGCCACGATCGGCCGTACGTATGATCTCTTGGCCTTGAGCGACCTGGAGTCGCCCGGCAGCAGCAGGTCGAAGACCGCGGTTCCGGTGAACATCGCCCCGGACGATACCCGCACGACCCCCCACATGATCAAGGGGTTTACGCCTTTCGGCGCAAACCCCTCGATCAGTGGTTCAGCGGATCAGGCGCGAACCTTCTCCCGCATCTCGAAGGTCTCGATGATGTCGCCGACCTGGACGTTGTTGTAACCACCCAGGGTCAGACCACACTCGAAGCCCTCGCGCACCTCCGTGGCGTCGTCCTTGAACCGCTTGAGCGAGCTGACGGTGAGGTTGTCCGCCACCACCGACCCGTCCCGCAGCAGGCGCGCCTTGGCGTTGCGCCGGATGATGCCCGACCGGACGATGCAACCGGAGATGTTGCCGATCTTGGACGAGCGGAAGACGTCGCGGATCTCCGCGGTGCCCAGCTCGACCTCCTCGTACTCCGGCTTGAGCAGGCCCTTGAGCGCCGCCTCGATCTCCTCGATGGCCTGGTAGATCACGGTGTAGTACCGGATCTCCACAGCCTCGCGGTCGGCGATCTCGCGGACCTTGTTGGCGGCCCGCACGTTGAAACCGATGATCGTGACCGGCTCGGACGACGCGCTCGCGAGCATGACGTCGCTCTCGGTGATCGCGCCCACGCCCCGGTGGATGATCCTGAGCTGGACCTCCTCCGGGATGTCGAGGTTGAACAGCGCGTCCTCGAGGGCCTCCACGGAACCGGAGACGTCGCCCTTGAGTACCAGGTTGAGCGAGGTCTTCTCGCCCTCCTTGAGCTGCTCCATGAGCGTCTCGAGGGTGGCCCGGCCGCGGGAGTTGGCGAACGACGCCGCCCGCCGCCGTGCCTGCCGCTGCTCGGCGATCTGGCGCACCGTGCGGTCGTCCTCGGCCGCCAGGAACGTGTCGCCGGCACCGGGCACCGCGGTCAGACCGAGCACCAGGACCGGACGGGCCGGACCTGCCTCGGCGACCTGGTTGCCGTTCTCGTCGAGCATCGCCCGGACCCGGCCGTGCGCCCCGCCGGCGACGATGGAGTCGCCCGCCCGCAGGGTGCCCTTCTGCACCAGCACCGTCGCCACCGCACCGCGGCCCTTGTCCAGGTGCGCCTCGATGGCCACACCCTGCGCCGGCCCGTCGATCGGAGCGGTCAGCTCCAGCGACGCGTCGGCGGTCAGCAGGACCGCCTCGAGCAGCTCGTCGATGCCGATGCCCGGCTTCGCCGCCACGTTGACGAACATGGTGTCGCCGCCGTACTCCTCGGCGACCAGGCCGTACTCGGTCAGCTGCTGGCGGACCTTGTCCGGGTTCGCCTCCGGCTTGTCGACCTTGTTGACCGCCACCACGATCGGCACGTCGGCCGCCTTGGCGTGGTTCAACGCCTCGATCGTCTGCGGCATGACACCGTCGTCGGCCGCGACGACGAGCACCACGATGTCGGTGACCTGGGCACCACGGGCACGCATGGCGGTGAACGCCTCGTGACCCGGGGTGTCGATGAAGGTCACCGCGCGGTCCTCGCCCTCGTGCGGCACGTGGACCTGGTAGGCACCGATGTGCTGGGTGATGCCACCCGCCTCGCCGGCCACGACGTTCGCCTTGCGGATCGCGTCGAGCAGCTTGGTCTTACCGTGGTCGACGTGACCCATGACGGTCACGACCGGCGCACGGTCGACCAGGCGGTCCTCCGCGACCTCGGCGTCGAGGTCGATGTTGAACTGCGCGAGCAGCTCGCGGTCCTCGTCCTCCGGGCTGACGATCTGCACGGTGAAGCCGAGGTGCTCACCCAGCAGGAGCAGGGTGTCGTCGGAGCACGACTGGGTCGCCGTGACCATCTCGCCCAGGTTGAACATCTCCTGGACCAGCGAACCCGGGTTGGCGTTGATCTTGTCGGCGAAGTCCGACAGCGAGGCGCCACGGGAGAGCCGGACGACCTGACCCTGACCCCGGGGGGCACCCGAGCTCATGGTCGGGGCCGACAGGTTGTCGAACTCCTGTCTGCGCTGCTTCTTGGACTTGCGACCGCGCGTCGGCCGGCCACCCGGACGCCCGAAGGCACCCGCGGCGCCGCCGCCACGGCCACGACCGCCACCACCCGGACGACCGCCGCCGCCGGCCGGAGCACCCGGACGGAAACCGCCGCCCGGCGCACCGCCGCCGCCACCGGGACCGCCACGGTAGCCACCGCCGCCGCCGCCGCCACCGGGACCGCCGCGGAAGCCACCGCCACCGCCGCCGCCACCGGGACCGCCGCGGAAGCCACCGCCACCGCCGCCGCCACCGGGACGACCCGCGCCGCCACCGGGACCGCGACCGGCGCCACCGGGGCCGGGGCGACCGGTAGCGGGACGCTGGCTCGGCATGGAGGCCGGGCTCGGACGGGGCGGCATGGAGGCCGGGCTCGGACGCGGCGGCATGCCGGCCGGGCTGGGCCGGGGGCCACCCGGACCGGCGGCCGGAGGCCGCTGCTGCTGCTGGCTGCCCTGGATGCCGAACGGGTTGTTACCGGCGCCGCGCGCCGGCGGACGCCCGCCCGGACGACCACCCGGGCCCGGTGCCGGCGTGCCGGGACGACCGGCGGCCGGGGAACCCGGGCGGGGCGGCATGGCACCCGGACCCGGTCGGGGACCGGGACGGTTGCCACCGTCCGCCGGGGGCTCCCGGCGGACGTTCTCACGCTGCTGCTGCCGAGCGGCCTGGGCGGCCTTGACCGCCGCCTCCTGCTCGGCCTTCAGCGCGGCGGCACGCGCCTCGGCGGCCGCCACCTCGATGTCGTGGGCACTCGCCGGCTTGGCGACCGGGGCCGCGGGCTGCGGCGGACCGGGCACCGGGCCCTTGGGCTTGGGACCGGGTGCCGGCGCGGCCGGCCGCCGGGGCGGCATCGGCTTGGCCGAGACCCGGGGCCCACCGGGGGCCGGGGAGGGCGTCGGGGTCGGGGTCGGCGCCGGGGCGGCCGCCGGTGGGGCGGCCGGTGCCGGAGAACCGGCGCCGGCGACGAATGCGCTACGCAACCGTCGGGCGACGGGCGCCTCGACGGTGCTGGACGCGGACTTCACGAACTCGCCCATCTCCTTGAGCTTGGCGAGAACGGTCTTGCTTTCGACCCCGAGCTCTTTTGCAAGCTCGTGTACGCGGGCCTTACCTGCCACTGCACTCCTCACTCCGAGGTCGTGCGGGCAGCACCCGCAGCGACCTCACTCGTGCACTTGAAGCCTGGTCATTTCAGGGACTTCATCGTGTGCTCATGTCGGTCGTCCTACCCTGCTAGCGACCCTCGCCCGGTCGGGCTGACCGGACGTAGTGGTTGGCGCATCGACGTGCTCCGCAAGCTCACCGTGGTCGGGGACCCCGGTGAGGCGCAGCGCACGCCCGAAAGCGCGTCGCCGCACCGCTTGCGCGAAGCAGGCCGGATCCGGGTGCATGTTCGCTCCCCGACCCGGCAGCCTGCGGGCCGGATCGGGCCGAAGGCTGTGACCAGCCTCGTCGCCGACCGCGACGATCCGCAGCAATTCGCTGGCCGGCGCACGTCGCCGGCAACCCACACAGGTGCGTTCCGGCAGCGCGCGTCGTACCACTGGAGAAAGTCTACCCCTAGGAGCCCGAGATCGCGCCGCCCGGCTCCGGGACGTGATCAGCTCCGCTCCGGCCGGCGGCACCGGACTGCTCGGCGTCGGACCGGATGTCGATCCGCCAACCGGTCAACCGGGCAGCAAGTCGGGCGTTCTGCCCCTCCCGACCGATGGCGAGGGAGAGCTGGAAGTCCGGGACGGTGACCCGGGCGGTGCGGGTGGCCAGGTCGACCACCTCGACCCGCAGGGCCTTGGCCGGCGACAGGGCGTTGCCGACGAACGTCGCCGGGTCGTCCGACCAGTCGATGATGTCGATCTTCTCGCCGTGCAACTCGCTCATGACGGCCCGTACCCGCTGCCCCATCGGGCCGATGCAGGCGCCCTTGGCGTTGACCCCCTGGGTGGTGGAGCGGACCGCGATCTTCGTACGGTGACCCGCCTCACGTGCGATCGCGCCGATCTCGACCGTGCCGTCGGCGATCTCCGGCACCTCGAGCGCGAAGAGCTTCTTGACCAGCGCCGGGTGCGACCGGGAGAGGGTGATCTGCGGCCCACGCATCCCCTTGGCCACGTGCACCACCACGCAGCGGATCCGCTCGCCGTGCGCGTAGCGCTCGCCGGGCACCTGCTCGGACTGCGGCAGGACGCCCTCCAGCTTGCCGAGGTCGACGCTGACGATGCCCTTCTCGCTGCGCGCCTCGTGCGCCTGCACCACGCCGGTGACCAGGTCACCGTCGCGGCCCACGTACTCGCCGAAGTGCACCTCGTCGGTGGCCTCCCGCAGTCGCTGGAGGATCACCTGCTTGGCCGTCATGGCGGCGATCCGCCCGAAGTCGTGCGGGGTGTCGTCCCACTCCCGTACGACGGTGCCGTCGTCGTCCAGCTCCTGCGCGTAGACCAGGGCCGCGCCGGACTTGCGGTCGATCTCCACCCGGGCGTGCGACTCCGCCCCCTCGGTGTGCCGGTAGGCGGTCAGCAACGCGGTCTCGATCGCCGCGAGGATCGTGTCGAACGGGATCTCCCGCTCGCGCTCGAGTGCGCGCAGCGCCGCGAGGTCGATGTTCACCTCTCCTCGTCCTCCACATCATCTTCGTCGTCGAAGTCGTCGGTGTCGTCCATGTCGTCGGGTTCGTCCGTCTCCTCGATCTCGTCGAGGCGGTGGAACTCGACCTGCACCCGGCCGGGGCCGAGCTCTGCGTACGTCCACGCGGCGCGGCCGGCGTCGGTCTCCAGCACCACGCGCTCGTCGTCGGCCTCGACCACCCGGCCGGTGACCTGCCGGTCGCCGGTGGGCTGCCCGGCCCGCTGGCCGGACGGGGCGCCCGCGCCGCGGGCGGTCACCTTCACCAGCCGGCCGACGTTGCGCCGCCAGTGCCGGGGCAGCGTGAGCGGGCGGTCCACGCCGGGGGAGCTGACCTCCAGCTGGTACTCCCCGGCGACGAGGTCGCCGGAGGCCTCCTCGGCCGCGTCGAGGGCCGCGGAGACGGCCCGGGAGACCTCGGCGACGGCATCCAGGTTGATCCCGCCGTCGGCGTCCACGATCACCCGCACCACGTGCCGCCGGCCGGCGCGGGACACGGAGAGTTCCTCCAGGTCGTAACCGGCGCCGGCGACCACCGGCTCGATCACCTCGCGCAGCCGGGCCCGCCGGGCGGCGAGGTCGCCGCGCGGACCGCCGGCACGCTCCCCGCCCCGTGGGGCGTCGGCGCGTCGGGGTCTCCCCGCCGGACCCGTCGGCCTCGTGGCACGGCCACGCTGCGTCATCTCCGCACCCTCCTGCTGATCGACGGCACCCGGTCGGCCGCCATGCCGGCACGCCACCGGAGCTGACGCGCCGGTGGCTGCGCAGAGCGTAACGCGCCTGCCGCACGGCGGGCCGGGCGGCGCACCGACGCCGGTCGCCCACGTACGACCGGTGATGGTGTTGACTTGTCCGGTGGCGACGGGCAGAACGACACGACGCGGCGAGACTACCGGGCATTCCCGGCGAAAGGTGCTGCGCGCCGGGGCCCTCCTGGCGCTCGGCGGAGCGGCGGCGCCGCTGACCGGCTGCGGTCTCCTGAACCGCGACGACGACCCCGCCCCCGGGCCGGATCCGCTCACGCCCCTGCTCGACGAGTCGCTCCGGCTCGCCGCCGGGCACCGGGACGCCGCCGCCGCGCACCCCGCGCTCGCCGGCCTGCTCACGCCGATCGCCGAGGCGCACCGCGCGCACGCGGCCGAACTGGCCCGGCTCATCGGCGTACCGCTGCCCTCGGCGTCCGCCACGGCCAGCCCCGCCGCGCCGGGCGACCCGGCGGCGGCACGGGCCGCGCTGCGCGAGGACGAACGCGCCGCCCGGGAGGCGGCGACCCGGGCCTGTGCGGCGGCGCCGGCGGAGCGGGCCGCGCTGCTCGCCTCGATCGCCGCCGCCCGGGCCACGCACGTGGAGGCGCTGAGGTGACCGCGCCGACACCGCCGGGACCGGCCGGGGCGCTGGGCGCGGCGCTCTCCGCCGAGTACGCCGCGATCTGGGCGTACGGGCCCATCGGGGTACGCCTCACCGGCGCCGCCCGGACCGCCGCGAAGGAGGCGGAGGCCGCGCACCGGCGCCGCCGCGACGACCTGATCGTGCAGTTGAGCGCCGGTGGCGGGAACGTCCCGCCGGACCGGGCCGGCTACACGCTGCCGTTCCCGGTCACCGACCGGGCGAGCGCGCTGCGGCTGGCCGCCGAGGTGGAGGAGCGCACTGCCGCGTTCTGGCGGGCGGCGGTGCCGGCCACCAGCGGCGCCGACCGGGACAGGGCCCTGGCCGCCCTGGTCGAGTACGCCGTACGGGCCACCCGCTGGCGACGGACGGCCGGGATCACCCCGCTGACGGTGCCGTTCCCGGGCCGACCCACCTGACCGGCCGGCCCTCGACGCCCACTCCGGTTGCGGGTCGCATACCAGGTATGCATACTCCGTTGCCATGTCCATCCGTCACGGGCTGCTCGCCCTGCTCGAACGCGGCCAGATGTACGGCTACCAGCTGCGCGCCGCGTTCGAGGAGTCGACCGGCTCGACCTGGCCGCTGAACATCGGGCAGGTCTACACCACCCTGTCCCGGCTGGAGCGGGACGGGCTGGTCCGGTCGCTGCCCGAGAGCGAGACGGGGCAGCGCCCGTACGAGATCACCGACGCCGGACGGACGGACCTGGCCCTGTGGTTCGCCACTCCGATCAGCCGCACCGACCGGCCCCGGGACGAGCTGGCTATCAAGCTCGCCCTCGCGCTGACCACCCCCGGAGTGGACGTCCGGTCGGTGGTGCAGACCCAGCGCAGCGCGACCATGCGGACGTTGCAGGAGTTGACCCGGTTGAAGTACGCCAGCGACCGCCCCGAGGACCTGCCGTGGCGGCTGGTGCTGGACGCCATGGTCTTCCAGGCCGAGGCCGAGGTGCGCTGGCTGGACCACTGCGAGACCAGCCTCGTGCGCTACCGTCCGACGGAGCCCGGGCGCGTGCCGACGACGCCCGCCGAGGCGGTGGACCGGGCGGACCAGGAGGCGCGACGGTGAGCACGGGGAGCGGGCCGGCGGGCGGGAACCCCGCCACGCCCGTGCTCGACGTGCGTGCCGTGCACCGCACCCACGGCTCCGGCGCGGCGGCCGTGCACGCGCTGCGCGGGGTGAGCCTCACCGTGCGCGCGGGGGAACTCGTCGCCGTGATGGGACCGTCCGGCTCGGGGAAGTCGACCCTGCTCGCCCTGGCCGGCGGGCTGGACGGCCCCACGGCGGGCGAGGTGTACGTCGAGGGCGAGCCGCTCGGCGCCCTCGACCGGCGGCGGCTGGCCCAGGTGCGGCGCCGCCGCATCGGCTACGTCTTCCAGGACCTCAACCTGCTCGGCAGCCTCAGCGCCGTGGAGAACGTCGCCCTCCCCCTCGAACTCGACGGCACGGGCGTACGCCGGGCCCGCCGCCTCGCGCTGGACGCGCTGGCCGAGGTGGGCCTGCCCGAGCTGGGCGACCGGTTCCCCGACCAGCTCTCCGGCGGGCAGCAGCAGCGGGTGGCGATCGCCCGCGCGCTCGTCGGGGAGCGTCGGCTGGTGCTCGCCGACGAACCGACCGGCGCGCTGGACTCGCAGACCGGCGAGGCGGTGCTGCACCTGCTGCGCCGGCGGGTCGACGCCGGGGCCGCCGCCGTGCTGGTCACCCACGAGGCGCGCCACGCCGCCTGGGCCGATCGGGTGGTCTTCCTGCGCGACGGGGTGCTGGTCGACACGACGGCCCCGCTGGGCAGCGTGGAGCAGCTGCTGAGCGGCAGCGGTCGGTGAGCGCGGGCCGGGGTGGCCGGCTCGCCCGGGCCGCCGGTTCCTGGTGGGCCGCGCTGCGGATCGCCCGGCGGGAGGCCCGGCGGGCCCGGGGTCGTACGGCGCTGGTGCTCGCGATGATCACGCTGCCGGTGCTGGTGCTGAGCTTCACCGCGGTGAGCTGGCGGATGTCCGAGCTGACCCCGGTCGAGCGGGCCGACCGCCAGCTCGGCGCGGCCGACGCGGAGCTGACCTGGGTGACGCGGATCCCGCTCGTGCAGAGCGCCTGGGCCGAGACCTGGCGCACCGACCCGGAGGAGGCTCCCCCGGTCGGGCCCGTCACCGCCGGGCAGGTGACCGCCCTCCTGCCGGCCGGGAGCCGGGTGGTCCCGCTGCGCCGCTGGGTGCCGTTCGACGCCCGGGTCGGCGAGCGGGTCGACGACGGCCTCACGGCGCGCGCCGTGGACCTCGACGATCCGCTCGGCCGGGGGCTGGTCCGGTTCCACTCGGGGCGGGCGCCGGCCGGGCCGGGCGAGATCGCCGTCAGCCCGGCGGGCCTGCGCCGCCTCGACGTCCGCCTCGGCGGCGGCGTCACCTCCGGCGACGGCGCCCGCTCCTGGCGGGTGGTCGGGGTGGCCGAGTACCCCGACGACCTGGGCCCGGTGGTGACGCTGCACCCGTCGGACGGGCGGATGGAGAGCGAGTCGGGCACGAGCTGGCTCGTCGACCTGCCCGGCGACCCCGACGAGGGGCTGTTCCGCCGGCTCAACGCCCACGGCGTCCTGATGCACGCCCGGGTCCCCGCCCCGGCGTCGGACACCGTCGCGTTCCCGGCGTATGGCCGCTCCGCCATGGACGTGGAGGGGATGAGCGTCTCGGTGCTCGTCGGCGGGCTGGGGCTGCTGGAGGTGGTGCTGCTCGTCGGGCCGGCCTTCGCGGTCGGCGTACGGCGGCGGCGCCGGGAGCTCGCGCTGGTGGCGGTGGCCGGCGGGGACGACGCCCACCTGCGCCGCATCGTGCTGGCCGACGGCGTGGTGCTGGGTGCCGTCGGCGCCGCCGTCGGGGTCGCGCTGGGCGTCGCCGCCGCGTTCGCCGGCCGCTCGCTGGTGGAGCAGCACCTCTTCGGCGTGCGCTTCGGCGCGTACCGCTGGTGGCCGGAGGCGCTCGCGGCGATCGCCGCCGTCGCGGTGCTGGCCGGGGTGCTGGCCGCGCTGGCCCCGGCCTGGACGGCGGCCCGGCAGGACGTGGTGGCGGGGCTGGCCGGGCGGCGCACCCCGCCGGCGCACCGGCGACGCTGGTTGACCGTCGGGGTGCTCCTGGCCGCCGCCGGGGCCGCGGTGGCCGCGTTCGGGGCGGCCCGGACGGCACCGGCGGTCATCCTGGCCGGCCTCGTCCTCGGCGAGCTGGGCCTGGTCTTCGCCACCCCGACGCTGGTCGGCCTGCTCGCGCGCCTCGGGCGGTCGCTGCCGCTGGCGCCCCGGATCGCGCTGCGCGACGCCAGCCGCAACCGGTCGTCGACCGCCCCCGCGATCTCCGCCGTGATGGCCGCGGTCGCCGGCAGCGTCGCCATCGGCGTGTACCTGGCCAGCGACGACGCCCGGTCGGCCACGATGTACCTGCCGTCCCTGCCGGCCACCACGGTGCTGGTCACCGGGTCGGACGGGGAGAGCCTGCCCGAGCTGTCCGGGGTCAGCGAGGCCGCGCGCGCCCACCTGGGGGTCCGGACGGTGGCGCCGCTGGCGGAGCCCCGGTGCGGGACGGCCACCGACCTGTGCGTGGTCTCGCCGGTGCTGCCCGCCGAGCGCGTCTGCCCGTGGACGCCGGGCGACAGGCTCACCCCGGAGCAGCAGCGCCGCGCCCGCGCCGACGCCCGCTGCGCGGAACCCGAGGAGCACCTCGGCCGGTACTTCCACGTCCTGGTGGACGACGGGACGGCCCTGCCGGCACTCACCGGCGCCGCCCCCGCCGACGTCGCCGCCGCCACCGCCGTGCTGCGGGCCGGCGGGGCGGTCGTGACCGATCCGCGCTACGTGCGCGACGGGCGGGTCGACGTGCGGGTGACCCGCGCCGGGCAGGCCCGGCCCGATCCCCAGGCCGTCACCACCGTCGCCGGGTACCCGCTGCCCACCGCGCTGGGGGCGGACCGGCTGCTGCTCTCCCCGGCGGCCGCCGGGCGGCTCGGCCTGAACGTCCATCCGCTCGGCTGGGCGATCGCCGCCGACGGCGTGCCCGACGAGGACCGGCAGGACCGGTTCGTCGCCGCCGTACGTCCACTGCACGCACAGGTCGAGATCGACCGGGGCGCCCAGGGCGACGCGGGACGGCCGCTGCTGCTCCTGCTGGCCGCCGCCGCCGGGGTGATCACCCTGGGCGCCGCCGCCATCGCCACCGGGCTGGCGGCGGCCGAGGGGCGGGCCGACCTGTCCACCCTCGCGGCGGTCGGCGCCGGCCCGGGACTGCGCCGGCTGCTCTCGCTCTGCCAGTCCGGGGTGATCGCCGTGCTGGGCTCCGCGCTCGGCATCGTGGCCGGCCTCGGCTCCGCGTCGATCATCCTGACCGCCCTCAACCGCCGGTACGCCACTCTGTGGCCCGTCCCGGAGCCGTACCCGGTCGTGGTCCCGTGGATCACGCTCGGCGTCCTGGTGGTGGTGCCGCTGGCCGCCATGCTCGGCGCGGGACTCCTCACCCGCTCCCGGCTGCCGATCGAGCGACGTCTCGACTGAGGGCCCGCGAAGGGGCACACTGTTGCCGTGCCCGTACTGGGAGCCCTCACCCGCCGGGTCGGCCACCACCGCTGGTTCGGCGCCGCCGTCCGCCTGCTCGTCCCCGCCGACCGGATGGTCGGGCGGCTCACCCGGGGCCGGGTGGTCGCGCTCGGGCTCATCCCGTCGCTGGTCATCACCACCACCGGCCGCCGCTCCGGCAAGCCGCGCAGCAATCCGCTGCTCTACGTGCCCGACGGCGACGCGTACGTGGTGGTCGGCTCCAACTTCGGCCAGACCCACCAGCCCGGCTGGGCGATGAACCTGCGCGCCGATTCGGCCGCCGAGGTGGCCGTCAAGGGCCGCCGCGTCCCGGTGCGCGCCGACGTCGCCACCGGCGCCGAACGGGACCGCCTCTGGTCGCTGCTGGTCACCGAGTGGCCCGCCTACCGGGCGTACGCCCAGCGGGCCGGCGGCCGGGAGATCCTCGTCTTCCGGCTGGTGCCCACCGGGCGCGGCGTGCCGGGCGGGCCGACCGCCCGCGAATAGGCTGGTGCGGTGACCGGCGCCGACGGCGAACCCCACCCCGACGATCCACGGTGGGCGGTGGCCGAGCGGGTCGCCGACGCCGTGCGCCGGCGGTTCCCGGCCGACGTGCTGGCGGTCGCGGTGCACGGTCCACTCGCCCACGGCGACGACGACGGCGGCGGTGACGGCGAGGTCGGGCTGCTGGTGGTGACGTACCGGCCCGGCGGCGGGCCGTCCCCGGCGACCCGGCGGGTCGACGGCGTGCTGGTCGACCTGACCGTGGCCGGCGCCGACGACTACCTGCGCCAGGCCCGGGTGATCTCTCCGCTCTGGCCGTTGACCGCCGACCGCTACGTCAGCACCCGGGCGCTGCACGACCCCACCGGCTGGCTGCGCACCCTGCGCGACGCGCACCTGGGCCGGCTGGCCCGGGCCCGGCCGGCCGAGTTCAGCACGGCGGCCCGCCGGGCCTGGTACCGGGGCGGGGCGGCGCACGCCCGGGCCGCCCGGCTGGCCGAGTGGTACGAGACCGACCAGGCGCTGCTGATGCTCGGCGAGGCGCGGCTGGCGGCGGCCACGGTCGCCGGCCTGCTCAGCCGCACCTACTTCCGCGACCCGGGCGACGCGGTGCGCCGGACGGGACTGGCGGGCGCGGACATGACCGAGGTGGGCGTCGTCCTGACCCGCCAGGCGGACGAGCTGGCGGCCCGGGGCCGCCCCGTCGACGGCACGGTCGACGACCTTCTCGACGGCTGACACCGCACCGGACGGTGCCCACCGGACGCCGGGCGGGCCGGCGCGGGAAGCTCAGCCGAGCCCGCCCTGCACGCCGATGAGGGTGCCGACGAGATACGTGGCGCCGGCCGCCGCCGCGCCGAGCAGGAGCTGACGCAGACCGCCGGACCACCAGGGTCGGGCGGTGAACCGGGCGACCACCGCCCCGGCCACGAAGAGCCCGAGCCCGCCGACCGCGAGCGCCAGCCACAGGCTCGTCGCGCCGAACAGGTACGTCAGCAGCGGCACCAGCGCCCCGACCGAGAAGAACAGGAACGACGAGATCGCGGCGGCCCAGGGGCTGGGCTGCTCGTCCGGGTCGACGCCGAGCTCCTCCCGGACGTGCACCCGCAGCGCCTCCTCCGGGTTGCGCCGGACGGCCTGGGCGACCTCCATGGCCAGGTCGGGCGGCAGTCCCCGGGCGACCCACGCCTCGGCCAGCTCGCGCGCCTCCGCCTCGGGGTGCCGCTCCAGCTCGCGACGCTCCTTGGCGACCTCGGCCGCGACCTGTTCGTTCGCCGAGCGGACGCTGGTGTACTCCCCCAGCCCCATCGAGATGGCGCCGGCCACCAGGCCGGCCACGCCGGTGAGCACGACGCTGCGCGGCGACACCCCGCCGCCCGCCACCCCGGCGATCAGGGCGATGTTGGTGACCAGCCCGTCCATCGCCCCGAAGACTGCGGGGCGCAGCCAACCGCCGGAGACGTCCGCGTGGTGCGCCTCACGCAGCGCCGCCGGGGTCTCCGTCACGGCAGCGTGAGGATCTCGTGGCCGTCCTCGGTCACCACGATGGTGTGCTCGAACTGGGCCGTCCACCTGCGGTCCTTCGTCACCACGGTCCAGCCGTCGTCCCACATGTCGTACTCGTGGGTGCCGAGGGTGATCATCGGCTCGATGGTGAAGGTCATCCCCGGCTCCATCACGTCCGTGGGGCGGGGGCTGTCGTAGTGCGGCACGTAGAGCCCGCTGTGGAACGCCTCGCCGATCCCGTGGCCGGTGAAGTCGCGCACGACGCCGTAGCCGAAGCGCTTCGCGTACGACTCGATGACCCGGCCGATCACGTTGATCTGGCGGCCCGGGGCGACCGCGCGGATGCCGCGCATCATCGCCTCGTGGGTCCGCTCGACCAGCAGCCGGGCCTCCTCGTCGACCTCGCCCACGCAGAAGGTGGCGTCCGTGTCGCCGTGCACCCCGTCGAGGTACGCGGTCACGTCGACGTTGATGATGTCGCCGTCGGCGAGCACGGTGGAGTCCGGGATGCCGTGGCAGATCACCTCGTTGAGGCTGGTGCAGCAGGACTTCGGGAAGCCCCGGTAGCCCAGCGTCGACGGGTAGGCGCCGTGGTCGCAGAGGAACTCGTGCACGACCCGGTCGATCTCGTCGGTGCTCACGCCGGGCTTGCAGTGCTCGCCGGCGAGCTGGGTGGCCTGCGCCGCGAGCCGACCGGCGACCCGCATCTTCTCGATGGTCTCCGGGGTCTGCACGTGCGAGCCGCGCCACTCCTGGGGACGCTTCTTGCCCACGTACTCCGGGCGGACGATGTGGGCGGGCACGGGCCGCAGCGGGGTGAGCGTGCCGGGGGTCAGCGGCGCACGGACGGTCATGACGCGAGTTTATCGCCGCGCCCGGTGGTGACCCCCGCCACCGCCCGCCCGGAGCGGTTGTTGCCGTGCCCGGTCGGCTGTGCAATTGTGGCTCCGTGGATCAAGGGGGCGGCGCGTCTCCCGTCTTCTCCGCCAGCGCGGAGATCGACGGTGACCACCTCCGCGTCCTGGTCACCGGCGAGGTCGACATGGCCACCGCCGACGTCATGTTCCAGACCGCGCTGCGGGAGCCGGCCGAGCGGGTGACGCTCGACCTGCGGGCGGTCACCTTCTTCGACTCGGCGGCCATCCACGCCGTGGTCCGGCTGGCCCAGCAGCTTCCCGGCGCGCTCACCGTGCTGCCGTCGCGGCAGGTCCACCGGGTGCTGGACATCTCCGGCCTGGCCGACCAGGCCTGGCTCCGCCCGGCCTGACCCCCGCACCCACGCCGCACGGCCGGTCGCACGCCGGAGCACCGCCGGCCGCGCTCAGTCCGCCAGCCGCCGGCGCAGCGTCACCTCGGTCCCCTCGGCGGTACGGTGCACCGACAGCTCCCCCAGCGCCTCGATGAGGGTCAGCCCCCGCCCCCGGAAGCCCGATCCGGTCGACTCCCGCCACCGGCCGCTGTCGCGCACCGTGGCGACCACCGTCCGGTCGGAGATGGTCACCTCGACGCCGATCGTCGGCTCGGCCGGCTCGACCGGGTGCTCGATGGCGTTGGCGGCCGCCTCGGAGACGGCGACGGTCAGGTCGAACAGGTCCGTCTCGCTGACCTTGTGCGCGACGAGGAAATCCTCCAGCCGCTTGCGCAGCACGCTCAGCCGGGTGGGATCGGCCGGCAGCCGCAGCGCGAACCGGTTGACTTCCGCCGCCTCCAGGGCGAGCACCGCGACGTCGTCGCGCAACGGCCGCCCGGCGACCCGCTCCACCACGGCGTCGATCAGGTCGGTCACGTGCTCGCCGGGGGTGGCCGCGTCCTGCCGCAGGGTGGCCAGCGCGGCGTCGATGCCGAGCTGCCGGTCCTCGATCAGCCCGTCGGTGAAGAGCAGCAACCGGCTCCCGGCGGCCAGCTCCCCCTCGACCGTCCGGTAGGCCGTGTCGGGGATCGCCCCGACCGGCGGCCCGAGCGCCCGGTCGTGCAGGAACGCCACGTCGTCTCCTCGGATCAGCAGCGGGGACGGGTGACCGGCGCTGGCGTACCGTGTCCGGCCGGTGCGGGGGCTGAACCACAGGCAGAACACCGTCGCGAAGGAGCGGCCCTCGTTGGTGCCGACGAGCCGGTTGAGCCGGGTCAGCGACTCGCCGGGATCGAAGCCCTCCAGGACGTACGCCCGCAGCGCGTTGCGGAGCTGGCCCATCGCGGCGGCCGCCCGCACGCCCTTGCCGACCACGTCCCCGATCGCCAGCACCAGCTCGTCGTCGCCGATCGCGACGACGTCGTACCAGTCCCCGCCGACCTCCACGTCGGCGCTGCCCGGCAGGTAGCGGCTGGCCACCAGGGCGCCCGGCAGCTGCGGCAGCGACCGGGGCAGCAGGCTGTGCTGGAGCGTGGTGGCGATGCGGTGCTCGGCCTCGTAGAGCCGGGCGTTCTCCAGCCGCACGCCGACCAGCCGGGCGAGCTGGGTGAGCGCGGCCTCGTCGGTGTGGGTCCCGTCGCCGTCCGGACGCCAGACCCGCAGCTCGCCGAGCCGCTCACCGGCGGTGCCGGTCAGCGGCAGCACGAAGGACGGCTCGATCGAAGCCAGCCCGCCGCCGTCGGCCTCGAAGCGCATCCCGGTGGCCGAGACCACCACCCGGGCGGCCTCGGCGAGGCTCAGGGCGTGCCGCGCGGCGACCTGGAGCACGTCGGCCGTGGAGCGGGCGGTGTTGACCGCGACCGCCGCGTCGGCCAGGGCCCGCAGCCCCCGGATGATCTGGCCGCGGAGCTGGCCCAGCTCGACGTTGGCCCGTACCCGGGCGGTCAGCTCCTGGCCGGAGAAGGGCTTGGTGAGGTAGTCGTCGGCGCCGACCGCGAGCCCGGCGACCTCCTCGGCGGAGCCGGCCCGGGCGGAGAGCAGCACGATCGGCAGGTGCCGGGTACGCGGATCCGCGCGCAACGCGGCGACCAGCCCGAACCCGTCGAGCCGGGGCATCATCACGTCGGTCAGCACCAGGTCGAACGAGCCGTCGACGGCGTGCCGCAGCGCCTCCACGCCGTCGGTGACCGCGACCACCTCCCAGGACGGGGAGAGCAGCCGGGTGACGTGCTCGCGCAGGTCGGCGTTGTCGTCGGCGACCAGGATCCGGCCGGCGGCGCCGGTCCCCCGGGCCGAGCCGGCACCGTCGGCCGGCCCGGCGGCGCCGGTCCAGAGCGCCGTCTCCGCGACGTAGAGGTCGGCCTGCGCCAGCTCCACCTGCGCCGGAGGGCCGGCGTCGACGACCCGCTCGGCCGGCAGGTGCCCGGCGCCGAACGGAACGGTCACGGTGAACGTGCTGCCCTCGTCGACGCGACTGCGCACAGCCACCTCGCCGCCGTGCATCTCGACCAGCTCACGGACCAGTGCCAGGCCGATGCCGGTGCCCTCGTGGCTGCGCGAACGCACCCCGGGCACCCGGTGGAAGCGCTCGAAGATCTGCGGCAGTTCCTCCGGCACGATGCCGACGCCGGTGTCGGTGACCTCCAGCCGGGCGGCCCCGTCGACGGCGCGGATCCGCACCCGGATCTCGCCGGTGAAGGTGAACTTCACCGCGTTCGAGACCAGGTTGAGGACGACCTTCTCCCACATGTCCCGGTCCACGAAGACCGGCGCCGGCAGCGGCGGGCAGTCCACGACCAGGCGCAGCCCGGTCCGCTGGGTGGCCGACCGGAACGTGCTGGCCAGGCGGGCGGTGTAGTCGGCGAGGTCGGTGGGCTGGTACCGGGCGGCCAGCCGCCCGGACTCCAGCCGGGAGAAGTCGAGCACCGTGTTGACCAGCTTGAGCAGCCGCAGCGCGTTGCGGTGCATGGTGGTGAGCCGTTCGGTGTACGCCTCCGGCAGCGCCGGGTCGGCCAGCAGGTCCTCCAGCGGGCCGAGCACCAGCGTCAGCGGGGTGCGGAACTCGTGGCTGACGTTGGCGAAGAAGTTGGTCTTGGCCCGGTCCAGGGCGGCCAGCTCGGCGGCGCGGGTGCGTTCCTGCTCGTACGCCTGCTGCCGCCCGACGGCCCGGGAGAGCTGCGCGGCGACCAGGTCGAAGAAGTCCCGGTACTCGTCGGTGAGCGGCTGGCGGCGGGCGACGCCGACGGCCAGCGCGCCCACGGTCTCGTTCCCGGCGGTGACCGGCAGCACCAGCGCCTCACCGGTCGCGTCGGCCGGAGCCTCGGTGAGCAGATCCGTGACGGCGACGGTGGCGGCGGTGCCGGCGGCGGTGACCTCGGCGAGCCGCGCCTGCGGGGGCGTGGCGACCGCCCGTGGGCCGACGCCACCACACCCGGTCAGGACCAGGTTCCCGGCCTCGTCGGGCAGGTACACCAGCGAGAACGGCACGTCCGGCCGGTGCCGGTCGAGCACCGCCGCCGCGACCCTGCCCAGCTCGGGCCTGCTGTCCACCTCGGCCAGGTCGGTGCCCAGCTCGGCCAGCAGCCGCAGCCTGCGCTCCCCGACCACCCGGCCCGTGGTCTCGTTGACGATGCAGAAGACGCCGGCGACGGTGCCGTCGACGGCCAGGATCGGGTCGTAGGAGACGTCGAAGTACGTCTCCTCCAGGAAGCCGCGCCGGTCGAGCGGGAAGGGGTGGTCCTGCGCGCGGTACGACCGGCAGTCCCGCCGGACGCCCTCCAGCAGCGGCCCGAGCACGCTCCAGGTCTCCGCCCAGTGCTCGCGGGCCGGCTGGCCCAACACGTCCGGGTGCTTGCCACCGATCGTGGGGCGGTAGGCGTCGTTGTAGAAGGCGAGTTCGTCCTCGCCCCAGAACATGACGATCTGCGCGCTGGAGGCGAGCATCAGGCCGATCGCCGAGCAGAGCGCCGGCGGCCAGCGGTCGGGGGTGCCGAGCGGATGGGCGGACCAGTCGAGGCGGCCCATCAGTTCGCCCATCTCGCCCCCGCCGGCGAAGGCGGCAGCCAGCAGCGGGGGAAGATCGACCTCCTGGCCCACCTCGGACGGGCAACCCTCGTCCACGCCCCCCTGGGCCGAACTCATAGTTCCTCCCGCTCCGGCCGTCACCGCCTCGGCCCCGGTGATCCGACCGGCCGTGCCCCGCTTGGTACCCCGACGGACGAGCAACGTAACGCATACCGCCCGGAGTGCGCTGTTCACGTCCGCCGCACCGGGCCGCCATCCCCCGGCCACGGCGTCGCGGGGCCGGGTCCACACAGGACGCCTGGTCACCCGAATCTGGACCAGCGCGGCATTTCAGTCCCGTGCACGGGACGATGCGGCCCCGGGTGGGCGCCACCCCGGGAGGCGACTGTGATGTGCGACACCCCAACCGCCCGCCGCTACGGTGCAGGGGAGTGTGTCACCGGCGCGCCGGGCCGACCCGGCCTTCCCGGGCGGCCCGGACCAGGGCGGCGATCGGTCGCGGATCGGGCTCGTTCTCCGGGTGCCACTGCACGCCGAGCAGGAAGGGCCGGTGCGGATCCTCGACCGCCTCGACCACCCCGTCGTCGGACCAGCCGGTCACCGCCAGCCGGCCCGGGTCGGCCACCGCCTGGTGGTGGTAGGAGTTGACCCGGTGCACCCCGGCCATCACCGTCGCGGCCAGGCTGGCCGGGGCGAACCGCACGCCGTGCACGCCGTAGACGCCGGGAGCGGGGCGGTGCAGGTCATGCCCCACCAGGTCCGGCAGGTGCTGGTGCAGCGCCCCACCGGCGGCGACGGCGAGCAGTTGCATCCCGCGGCAGACCCCGAGCACCGGCAGGTCGGTGTCGAGCGCCGCGGTGAGCAGGGCCAGCTCGCCCGCGTCGCGGCCGGGCCGGCTCTCGGTGCGGGGCGCCGGCGGCTGGCCGTACCGGGCCGGGTCGACGTCCGCGCCGCCGGCCAGGACCAGCCCGTCGAGCACCCGCAGCACGTCCGCGTCGCGGTCGTCCGGGGGCAGCACCACCGCCCGGCCCCCGGCCGCGGTGACCGCCCGGACGTACGCCTCGGGCAGCAGCACCGCTGGCACGTCCCGCCACACCCCCCAGCCGACCGGCTCGACGTACGCGGTGATCCCGATCAGCGGCCGGCTCACAGCGGGGTGACGTACGCGCCGGTGATGCCGCCGTCCACGACGAACTGCGCGGCGGTCATGAAGGACGAGTCGTCGCTGGCCAGGAACGCCACCGCGGCGGCGATCTCCTCCGGCTTGCCGAACCGCCCCATCGGCACGTGCACCAGCCGGCGGGCGGCCCGCTCCGGATCGGCGGCGAACAGCTCCAGCAGCAGCGGGGTGGCGACCGGGCCAGGGCAGAGCGCGTTGACCCGGATGCCCTCCCGGGCGAACTGCACGCCCAGCTCCCGGGTCATCGCCAGCACCCCGCCCTTGCTCGCCGTGTACGCGATCTGCGAGGTGGCCGCCCCCATCAGGGCCACGAACGACGCGGTGTTGATGATCGAGCCCTTGCCCTGCCGGCGCATGTGCGGGATGACGTGCTTGCAGCAGAGGTAGACGCTCGTGGTGTTGACCCGCAGCACGCGCTCCCAGGCGTCCAGGCCGGTGGTCAGGATGGAGTCGTCCTCCGGCGGGGAGATGCCGGCGTTGTTGAACGCGACGTCGACGCGCCCGTACCGCTCGGCCACGCCGTCGAAGAGGTCCCGCACGGCCGCCTCGTCGGCGACGTCCGTGGCGACGAACTCGCCGCCGACCTCCTCGGCGGCCCGCCCACCCGCCTCCGGGTCGACGTCCACGCAGACCACCCGGGCACCCTCGGCGGCGAAGCGCCGCACGGTGGCCAGCCCGATCCCGCTGCCCGCTCCGGTGACCACGGCCACCCGGTCCTCAAGTCGACCCCGCACCTGATCACTCCTCCGTCGCGATGAACACGTTCTTGACGTCCGTGAAGGCATGCAGCGCGTCGGGGCCCAGCTCGCGGCCCAGCCCGGAGCGCTTCATTCCGCCGAACGGCGTCCAGTAGCGCACCGAGGAGTGCGAGTTGACGCTCAGGTTGCCCGCCTCCACGGCCCGCGCCACCCGCAGCGCCCGGCCCACGTCCCGGGTCCAGACCGAGCCGGACAGGCCGTACTCGGTGTCGTTGGCGAGCCGGATCGCGTCGGCCTCGTCGTCGAACGGGAGCACCGAGACGACCGGGCCGAAGATCTCCTCGCGCCAGTGCCGGTCCGCCGTCGATCCGGCGAGCAGCACCGTCGGGGCGTACCAGAAGCCGAGGCCGTCGGGGCGGGAGCCGGTGAAGGCGATCTTCGCCCCGTCGACGTACCCGGCCACCCGGTCCCGCTGGGCGGCGGAGATCAGCGGGCCCATCTCGGCCGTGTCCCGGGCCGGGTCCTCCACCCGCAGCGCGCGCACCGCCGGTTCGAGCAGCTCCAGGAACCGGTCGTACACCGGCCGCTGGACCAGGATCCGCGACCGGGCGCAGCAGTCCTGGCCGGCGTTGTCGAAGACGGCGTACGGGGCGGTGGCCGCCGCCCGTTCCAGGTCGGCGTCGGCGAAGACGAGGTTGGCGCTCTTGCCGCCCAGCTCCAGGGTCAGCCGCTTCACCTGGGCGGCGCAGCCGGCCATGATCCGGGTGCCGACCTCGGTGGAGCCGGTGAAGCAGACCTTGCGGACGGCGGGGTGGGTGACGAAGCGCTCCCCCACCACGGACCCGGCGCCCGGCAGCACGGTGAACACGTCGTCGGGCACGCCCGCCTCGCGCGCCAGCTCCGCCAGGCGCAGCGCCGTCAGCGGGGTCAGCTCGGCGGGCTTGAGCACCACGGTGTTGCCGGCGGCGAGCGCCGGCGCGAAACCCCAGGCGGCGATGGGCATCGGGAAGTTCCACGGCACGATCACCCCGACCACGCCGAGCGGCTCGTGGAACGTCACGTCCAGCCCGCCCGGCACCGGGATCTGCCGCCCCGTCAGCCGCTCGGGCGCGCCCGCGTAGTAGTCGAGGACGTCGCGGACGTTGCCCGCCTCCCACCGCGCGTTGCCGATGGTGTGCCCGGAGTTGCGCACCTCCAGCCGCGCGAGCTCCTCCAGGTGCGCGTCGACCACCGCCGCGAACCGCCGCAACACCCGCGCCCGTTCCCCCGGCGCCACCGCGCGCCACCGCGCGAAGGCCGCGTCCGCCCGCGCGATCGCCGCGTCGGTCTCCCCGACCGACGTGGCGGGCACGAACCCCACGACCTCCCCGGTAGCCGGATCCACCACCTCGCTCAACCCCGACCCCTCCCCTCCGTCAGAGGCGTTCGAAGCCACGGATCAGTTCCCAGTCCGTCACGGCGGCGTCGAAGGCCGTCAGCTCGATCCGCGCCTGGTTGGCGTAGTGGGCCGTCACCTCGTCGCCGAACGCCTCGGCGGCCACCGTCGAGCCCTCCCAGAGGGCCAGGGCGTCGCGGAGCGTGCCGGGGACCCGGTCGGCGGCCGGATCGTCGTACGCGTTGCCGGTGCACTCCTCGCCCAGTTCCAGCTCGCGCTCGATGCCGTGCACGGCGCCGGCGACGAGCGCCGCGATCGCCAGGTACGGGTTCACGTCCGCCCCCGGCACCCGGTTCTCCACCCGCATGCCCTGGCCGTGCCCGACCAGCCGCAGCGCGCAGGTGCGGTTGTCCGTGCCCCAGCGCAGCGCGGTGGGAGCGAACGACCCGGGCTGGTAGCGCTTGTACGAGTTGATGTTCGGGGCGAACAGGAGGCTGAACTCGCGCATCGTGGCCAGCAGCCCGGCCAGCACCCGCTGCCCGGTCGTCGACAGGTGCGCCGGCCCGTCGCCGAGCATCGCCGAGCGGCCGTCGGCGTCGCGCAGCGAGAAGTGGATGTGGCAGGAGTTGCCCTCGCGCGCGTTCGGCTTGGCCATGAAGGTGATCGACATGCCCTCCTGGGCGGCGATCTCCTTCGCCCCGTTCTTGTAGATCACGTGGTGGTCGGCGCAGGCCACCGCCTCGTCGTAGCGGAAGGCGATCTCGTGCTGGCCGAGATTGCACTCCCCCTTCGCGCTCTCCGGGGTGAGCCCCGCCCCGGCCATCTCCCGCCGGATGCGGCGCAGCAGCGGCTCCACCCGGGCGGTGCCGAGCAGCGAGTAGTCCACGTTGTACTGGTTGGCCGGGGTCAGGTCCCGGTAGCCGCGCTGCCAGGCGTCCTCGTACGAGTCGCGGAACAGCACGAACTCCAGCTCGGTGCCGGCGTACGCGGTCAGCCCGTGCGCGGCCAGCCGGTCGAGCTGCCGGCGCAGGATCTGCCGGGGCGAGGCGACCACCGGGGACCCGTCCAGCCAGGCCAGGTCGGCCAGGAGCAGCGCGCTGCCCGGCTGCCAGGGCACCCGGCGCAGCGTGTCGAAGTCCGGCACCATGGCGAAGTCGCCGTAGCCGCGTTCCCAGCTCGACATCGCGTACCCGTCGACGGTGTTCATGTCGACGTCGACGGCCAGCAGGTAGTTGCAGCCCTCGCTGCCGTGCGCGGCCACCTGGTCGAGGAAGTAGGGCGCGTGGAACCGCTTGCCCTGCAACCGGCCCTGCATGTCGACCAGGGCCAGCACCACGGTGTCGATCTCATCCTCTGCGACGGCGACCCGCAGCTGTTCCAACGTGAGCGGAGCTTTCCTCATCGGCGGGCCTCCATCACCAAGGTCTACTGGCTGAACCGGTGGACCGTCAATGCCCCGCCGGGCATCCCGGCAACCGCCCCGGCGCGCACCCCGGCCCACCCCTGTCCGTCCGCCTCTGCCGGGCCGCCTCTGTTCCCACCGCCCCTGTCCGGGGTCGGCGGGCCCGCCTGAGCGCGAAGGCGGGGTCCGCCCCTGCCCGTCCGCCCCTCCCCGTCCGCCCTTGCCGCCCTGCCTCTGTCCGTCCCGCCCTTGCCGCCGCCCTGTCCGACCGGCCCCTGCCCGACCGGCCCTTGCCCGACCAGCCCCCTGTCGAGCTGCCCCGTGCGGTGGGGCAGCTCGACAGGGGGGCAGACGGCACACGGCGGCCCCGGCCGGCACGCCCGGCACCCGCAGCTGGGCAGGCCGGCGCCGCCGGTGGGCAGCCCGGCGCCGCAGGTGGGCAGGCCGGCCGAGCCGGGCAAATTGCCTTGCCGTGCCGCCTCGTGGACCGCATGCTTGAGCCCGTGACCAGGCCCGATCGCGACGGGCCACCGCCGGGCGCTCGGACCGCCCGGCACGCGGCGGCGCGGGGCACGTCACCTCTCTCTCACCGTACGGCGCTGCGCCGTACCCGACGCCCGCCCCGCGCCGCCCGCACCACAGCACCCCGGCACCGCCCGCACCGGCTCAGGTGAGCAGCAGCCCGGCGACCCAGAGCGCGGCGACGAGCAGGCCGGCGAGGAACTCGACAAGCATGGACAGGCCGGCCGCCGCGACCGCCTGCTTCGTCGCCGGCCACGCCAGCCGGGAGTCGCCCAACCGCAGCCGCTCCGCCGCCCACACCCCGCCGACGAAGCCGAGCACCAGCCCGATCACCGGCACCACGAAGAAGCCGACCAGGCCCAGCAGGCCACCGGCGAGCAGCGACGAGGTGGGCACCCCGGTGCGTTTCAGGTTCCGCCCCGGCCAGGCGTACTTGACGACGGTGCCGCCCGCGGCGACCACGGTCGCGGCGGCGAGCACCGCCCAGCGGCCGGGCCCGGCGCCGCCGAAGATCGCCCAGACCAGCACCCCGCCCCAGCACAGCGGCAGCGCCGGCAGGCCGGGCACCACCACCCCGGCGAGCCCGGCGAGGATCGCCAACCCGGCGAGTACGGCGACCGCCGCCTCGCTGTCCGTCAGGCTCATGCCGTCGCTCCCCGGTCGTCGTCGCCACGTAGCCGGGCGGTGATCTCCGCCGCCGGTGCGGGCGGGCCGAAGAACCGGCCCTGCCCGGTGTCGCAGCGCAGCGCGCGCAGCCGCTCGGCCTGCACCCCGGTCTCCACCGCCTCGGCGGTCACCCACAGCTCCAGCGCGTGCGCCAGCCGCACCAGCGCGTCCACGATCCGTTCGTCCCGGTGGTCGGGCACCGCCTCGGCGTCCTCACCCCGGATGCCCTCGACGAACGGCCCGGCCAGCTTGAGGCAGTGGATCGGCAGCCGGCGCAGGTACGCCAGGTTCGAGTAGCCGGTGCCGAAGTCGTCGATCGCCATCCGTACGCCGAGGGCGGCCAGCCGGTGCAGCGACCGCAGCGGCTCCCCGGCGGTGCCCATCACCGCGCTCTCCGTCAGCTCCAGTTGCAGCAGATCCGCCGGCAGCCCGGTGGAGGCCAGCGCGTCGGCCACGGTGTCCACGATCCCCGGGTCGTCGGCCTGCCGGGCGGCCAGGTTGACGCTGACCACCAGCTGCGCCCGGGGGAACTCGCGCCGCCACGCCTCCGCGTCCCGGCAGGCCTGCCGCAGCACCCACTCGCCGAGCCGGACGATCAGGCCGGTCTCCTCGGCGAGCCCGATGAACCGGTCCGGCCCGATCAGCCCCAGCTCCGGGTGCTGCCACCGGACCAGCGCCTCCACGGCCAGCATCGTGCCCTCGACCAGGGACACGATCGGCTGGTAGTGCACGACGAACTCGCCCCGGTCCAGCGCGGCCGGCAGCCCGGCGGCCAGGGCGGAACGGGCGATGTCCCGGGCACCGCGCTCCGGGTCGTAGACCGCCCACCGGCCCCGGCCCTCCGCCTTCGCCCAGTAGAGCGTGGTGTCGGCGGCCTTCATCAGCTCCGAGGCGCTCGTCCCGCCGACCGGGCACTCGACGATCCCGACGCTCGCCGACACCGCGAGCTGCTGCTCGCCGATGCGCACCGGGGCGGAGACCGCCGCCAGGGCCAGCTCGGCGACACCCACCGCGTCGTCGATCCCCGCGCCGTCGTCGACCAGGATGACGAACTCGTCCCCGCCCATCCGGGCGACGAGGTGGCCGCGGCCCGCGACGCAGTCGGCCAGCCGCTTGGCGATCACCACGAGCAGCCGGTCGCCGAGGTCGTGGCCGAGGCTGTCGTTGACCGCCTTGAAGCCGTCCAGGTCGAGAAAGCAGACCCCGACCCGTCGGGCCGCGTCGGCGACGTCGAAGACCCGGCCCAGCGTCTCGAAGAACAGCGTCCGGTTGGGCAGGCCGGTGAGCGGGTCGTGCAGCGCCTGGAAGCGCAGCCGCTGCTGGAGTTCGTGCCGCTCGGTGATGTCCTCGATCATCGCGACGGTGAACCGGGGCCGGCCGTCGTCGTGGCGGATCAGCGAGACGGACAGGTCCGTCCAGACCACGCTGCCGTCCTTGCGGTAGTAGCGCTTCTCCACCCGGGCCCGGTCCTGCTTGCCCTCGATCAGCTCCTGGTAGAGCTCCCACATCCCGGCCGCGTCGTCGGGGTGGAACAGTGCGGCCACGTTGGTCTGGCGCAGCTCCTCGATGGAGTAGCCGAGCATGTCCGCGAACGCCTGGTTGACGTCGATGATCTGGCCGTCGACACCGGCGATGCCGATCCCCGTGGCCGCCCCCACGAAGACGGCCCGGAACCGGGCCTCGCTGTCACGCAGGGCCTGCTCCACGTCGTCGCGGGCCTGCCAGGCCGAGCGGGCGATCCGCTCCTGCTGCGCGAAGGTGCGGTCGCGCAGGGCCCGGGCGAAGCCGGCGGCGAGTCCGCCCTGCAACGCCGCGACCCGTTGCGCCGTCCCGTCCCCGTCGGCCCGGCCCGGCACCACCCGGGCGGCGAACCGGTCGCCGAGGGCCCGCACCGACCAGTCGAGCACCCGGGGCTCGGTCAGGTGCTCCTCGACCAGCGCGCGCCCCACCTCCTCGGCCGGCAGGGGCGAGAAGGGCTCGGCGAGCAGGGCCTGGGCCAGCCGGACCGTGTGCAGGTGCAGCAGGCGCTCGGTCTCCGCCGCGCTGAGCGGCACGAAACCGAGCCGGCGCACCGCCCTGGCCCACTCGGCCGCGTACCACTGGGCGCCCGACCGGCTGAGGTCGTCGCCGCCGGGCTCAGGGACGGCGGCCATGGGCTCAGGCGGTGGGCTGGTCGTACCGGGCGACGCCGCCGAAGGCGCCGAACCGCTCCGGGTGCTCGTCGACGTCGGAGGGCGAGTCGGGGCGCCACAGCGGCATGTGCACCACACCCGGCTCCAGGAGCGTCCAGTCGCCGAAGAAGCTCGTCACCTCGGCCCGGGAGCGCAGCGTGATCTCGGTGTCGGTACGCGCCGAGAGGCGCTGCGCGTCGAGCATCTCCTGCGGCTGGTCCTCGAACGTGGAGTGTGAGACGACCAGGTGGCTGCCCGGGGCCGCGGCGGCCCGGAGGGTGGCCAGGATCTCGCCGGGGCGGTCGGCGTCCGGGACGAAGTGCACCACCCCGGCGAGCAGGATGCCCAGCGGCCGGTTGAAGTCGAGCAGCCCGAGGTCACGGGCTGCGGCCAGGATCCGCTCCGGCTCCCGCAGGTCGCCGTGGATCACCCCGGTCAGCTCGTCGCCGGCGAGCAGCTCCCGGCTGTGCGCCACCGCGACCGGGTCGATGTCGACGTAGACCACCCGGGCCTTCGGATTGGCCGTCTGGGCGACCTCGTGCACGTTGCCCACGGTGGGGATGCCGGAGCCGATGTCGAGGAACTGGTCGATGCCGGCGTCGAGCAGCGTGCGTACGGCGCGACGCAGGAACTCCCGGCCGGCGCGCATGGTCGCCGCCAGGTTCGGGGTCATGGCGGCGATCTGCTCGGCGAGCTGCCGGTCGATCTCGAAGTTGTGCGCCCCGCCGAGGAAGTAGTCGTACACCCGGGCCGCGCTCGGCCGGGAGAGGTCGATCTCGGCGGGAAGTCCGTCCGGCATCTGCACTGCTGCACCTCATGGTCGTCGCCGCGGTGCGGGAGGGAGCCGGTGCCGCGGTCACGTGGGGGTACGCGAGGCACCGGCCGACCCGCGGGTCGTGTGGTGCTCACCACTCTAGGCCGCGTACTGCCGGCTCCGGGAGGTCCCATGACCCACTTCGTCGGCCCGTCGGATGTCCGTCACGGACCCACCCGCCGGCACGGCTCCGCCCCCGCCGGTGACGAGCCTTCGCCGGTGAGGGCCTTCGTCGCCCACGGCATGGGAGCCCCGGACCGGGCGGACGGCGGCGGCAGCGCTGGCCGGCCCCCGGGTCAGCCGGCGGACTCCAGCAGCAGCGAGATGCCCTGCCCCACGCCGACGCACATGGTGGCCAGCGCCCGCCGGCCGCCCCGGCGGCGCAGCTCCAGCGCGGCCGTCAGCGCCAGCCGGGCGCCGCTGGCGCCGAGCGGGTGCCCGAGCGCGATGGCCCCGCCGTTCGGGTTGACGTGCTCGGCGTCGGTCGGCAGGCCCAGCTCGCGCAGCACCGCGACGGACTGCGCGGCGAACGCCTCGTTCAGCTCGATCACGTCGACCGCGTCGAGGCCGAGGCCGAGGCGGTCGAGCAGCTTCCGGGTGGCCGGCACCGGCCCGACGCCCATCACCCGCGGCGGTACGCCGGCCGCGGCGGCGCCGGCGACCCGGGCCAGCGGGGTGAGGCCGTAGCGGGCCACGGCGGCCTCGGAGGCGACCAGCAGCGCCACCGCGCCGTCGTTGACGCCCGACGAGTTGCCGGCGGTCACCGTGCCGCCCTCGCGGAACGGGGTGGGCAGCGCGGCGAGCTTCTCCAGGGAGGTCTCCCGGGGGTGTTCGTCGACCTCGACGAGCCTGGTCTCGCGCCGCCCCGCCGGCACGGTCACTCCCACGATCTCCTCGGCGAAGCGGCCGTCGGCCTGCGCCTTCGCGGCCCGCTGCTGCGACCGGTACGCGAACTCGTCCTGCTCGGCGCGGCCGACGCCGTACGCGGCGGCGACGTTCTCCGCCGTCTCCGGCATGGAGTCGATGCCCCAGTGCTTCTTCATCAGCGGGTTGACCAGCCGCCAACCGATGGTGGTGTCGTAGACCTCGGCGGTACGGGAGAACGGGGTGGTCGCCTTCGGCATCACGAACGGGGCGCGGCTCATGCTCTCCACCCCGCCGGCCACCACGAGGTCCGCCTCGCCGGCCACGACGGAACGGGCCGCGGTGGCGAGGGCGTCCAGGCCGGAGCCGCAGAGCCGGTTGACCGTGCTGCCGGGCACCTCCTCGGGCAGCCCGCCGAGCAGCGCCGCCATCCGGGCCACGTTGCGGTTGTCCTCGCCGGCCTGGTTGGCGCAGCCCAGGATCACGTCGTCCACCCGCGCCCAGTCCACCGACGGGTGCCGGGCGACCAGTTCACGGATCACGTGCGCGGCCAGGTCGTCGGGGCGGACGCCGGCGAGGGCGCCGGCGTAGCGGCCGATCGGGGTGCGGACACCGGCCACCAGGTATGCCACGGTCATCAGCGCGATCCTTCGGGGGGTGGGAAGGGGCGGGGGCGGGGCGGTTCCGGGTCGCGGGGACGCCCGGCCGCCAGGATATCCGCGCGCGCAGCGGATAGGTTGGCGGCATGGCCCGGGCCCAGTTCAGCGCAGAGACCAGTGGCGGCGGCGAGTTCGTCCGCCAGCCCAACCGGTTCACCGGTCGGGTCACCCCGGACTCCGACTCCCCGCCCGGTGGCGGGCCGGACGCGCAGGGCCGGTGGCCGCTGGAGCCGGGCCGCTACCGGCTGATCTGGTGCCGGGCCTGCCCGTGGGCGCACCGGGCCCGGATCGTGCGCGGCCTGCTCGGCCTCCAGGACGCGATCTCCCTCGGCACCGTCGACCCGATCCGCGACGAGCGGGGCTGGCGGTTCGCCCTCGACCCGGACGGGTTCGACCCGGTGCTCGGCATCGGCTTCCTCTCCGAGGCGTACCTGGCCACCGACCCCGACTACACCGGGCGGGTCACGGTGCCGGCGCTGGTCGACACCCGCACCGGCCGGGTGGTCACGAACGACTATCCGCAGCTCACCCTGGACCTGTCCACCGAGTGGCGGGGCCTGCACGGGCCGGGAGCGCCGGACCTCTACCCGGTCAAGCTCCGCCCGGAGATCGACGCGCTGATGGCGGAGATCCACCGGGACGTCAACAACGGGGTCTACCGGTGCGGCTTCGCCACCTCGCAGGCCGCGTACGACGAGGCGTTCACGGCGCTGTTCGCCCGGCTCGACGCGCTCTCCGAGCGGCTGGCGGGCCGGCGCTACCTGATGGGCGACGCGATCACCGAGGCCGACGTGCGGCTCTTCACCACCCTGGTCCGCTTCGACGTGGCATACCACGGGCACTTCAAGTGCAACCGGCAGAAGCTCACCGAACTGCCGGTGCTCTGGGCGTACGCGCGGGACCTGTTCCAGACTCCGGGCTTCGGCGAGACGGTCGACTTCGACCACATCAAGCGGCACTACTACGGCACCCACGCGGCGATCAACCCGACGGGCATCGTCCCGCTCGGCCCCGACACCTCCGGCTGGACCACGCCGCACGGGCGTGGCTGAGCCGCGCCGGGCCGACCCGCGTACCGCCCCGCCCCGGGCCGCCGCCGCGTCGGCCTCCGCCGCCTGCGTCGTCGCGGGCGCGGTCGCGGTGACCGTCGCCGTGGTCGCCGGTCCGGGGCCGGGCCTGACCGGGTACGTCAGCGAGGCGGGCGTCACCGACAGCGCGTACGCCCCGGCGTACCGGATCGGGGTCTTCGCCCTGGCGGCCGGGTTGCTGCTGCTCGCGGCGGCGCTGCCCCCGGTGCTACGGGCGGCGGCCGGGCTGCTCGCGGCCGGGAGCGTCTTCGCGCTGGTCTCCGGGGCGGTGACGTGCAGCGCCGGCTGCCCGCTGCCGCCGTTCGAGCGGGCGACCACGGCGGACCTGGTGCACGGCGCGGCGAGCATCCTCGCGGTGGCCGCGGTGGTCCTCGCGATGCTGGTGGTCATGCTCACCCGGGCCGCGCCGTCGGCGCTGCGCCGGCTGGCCGCGGTGGCCCTGGCGGCGGCCCTGCCGCTGGCGGGCGCGACCGCCGTGGCCATGCTCTTCGTGGGGCGCGGCGGCCTGATCGCCGTCCTGGAGCGGCTGCTGCTGCTGGTGGCCGTCCTGTGGGGCACGGCCACCGCGACCGCCGTCGCCCTCCGCCGGTAAGGAAGGGCCCCCTGTTAACGCCTGCGGTATAGGAAGGGCCCCTTCCTTACATCTGTAAGGAGCGTCACCGCACGGGCTCCTTCCGCAGCATCGACGGCCGGCGTTATCCTCGGCGGCGATGACCAACGTCTGGCACCTGACCGTGCGCCTGTATGTCGACTTCCGACTGCAGGCCAGCGGCGTCTGTCCGGCGCAGCCGCTCTCCTGACGCTGCCCGTTCCGACCTCCAGACCCTGGGACACACCCTCATGGCTTCCGCCCTGCGCAAGATCCCCTTCTCCGTGCAGATCCTGCTCGGCCTCGTCCTCGGCGTGGCGCTCGGCTTCCTCGCCCGCGCCAACGACCTGAGCTGGCTCGCCAGCACCCTCGACACCGTCGGCGGGCTCTTCGTCCAGCTGCTCAAGCTGGCCGTGCCGCCGCTGGTCTTCACCGCCATCGTGGTCAGCGTGGTCAGCCTGCGCGGGGTGGCCAACGCCGCCCGGCTGGCCCTGAAGACCCTGCTCTGGTTCGGCGTCACCGCGCTGATCGCGGTCGGCGTCGGCATCGGCCTCGGCCTGCTCACCGACCCGGGCCGCGGCGTCACCCTCGACACCGCCGGCGCCACCGCGCCCACGAGGACCGGCTCGTGGACCGACTTCCTCACCGGCATCGTGCCGACCAACCCGGTCGGCGCGTTCGTCGACGGCAACGTGCTCCAGATCGTCTTCCTGGCCCTCGTCGTCGGCGCGGCGGCGCTGCTGGTCGGCGAGCCCGCGGAGCCGTTCGTGGCGCTCAACCGCGCGCTGCTGGAGATCGTCCAGAAGGCCCTGTGGTGGGTCATCCGGCTCGCCCCGATCGGCACCCTCGGCCTGATCGGCAACGCCGTCGCCTCGTACGGCTGGGACCTGGTGGCCCCGCTCGCCAGGTTCACCACCGCCGTCTACGTCGGCTGCGCGATCGTGCTCTTCGTCGTCTACCCGCTGCTGCTGGTGGGCGCCGGCCGGCTCAACCCGGTGCGCTTCTTCGCCGGCGCCTGGCCCGCGATCGAGCTGGCCTTCGTCTCCCGCTCCTCGGTGGGCACGATGCCGGTGACCCAGCGCTCGGTCGAGCGCCTCGGCGTCCCCCGCGAGTACGCCTCCTTCGCGGTGCCGTTCGGCGCCACCACGAAGATGGACGGCTGCGCGGCGATCTACCCGGCGCTGGCCGCGATCTTCGTCGCCCAGGTCTTCGGGGTGGACCTCGGGATCACCGACTACCTGCTGATCGCCTTCGTCTCGGTGGTCGGCTCGGCCGCCACCGCCGGCCTGACCGGCGCGATCGTGATGCTCACCCTCACGTTGAGCACGCTGGGCCTGCCGCTGGCCGGCGCCGGTCTGCTGCTGGCGATCGACCCGATCCTGGACATGATCCGCACCGCCACCAACGTCGCCGGACAGGCACTGGTGCCGACGATCGTCGCCGCCCGCGAGGGCACCCTGGACCGGGCCGCGTACGACTCGGCGGGCCGGCGCTCGCCGCTCGCCCCGGCGGACGCCGACGGCGACGGCCCGCGCCGCGCCGAGGAACTGAGCCCCGTCCCGGCCTGAGCCGCCCCGGCGCGCCCCGGACGGTCCGAGCCGTTCGGGGCGCTCGCGGCGGGCCCGAGCCCGCCCGCCCGCGCCCGAGCCGCGCCTGAGCCGCCGCCCGCGCCGACCGTCGTGCCCGGGCCCGGCGCGACCCGACGAGTCGGGGAGGACCCCGCCCCGGGGTCCTCCCCGCGTCCGAGAGGATGACCGCATGAGTGTCCTGTTCACCCCGCTGACCCTGCGCAGCGTGACCCTGCCCAACCGGATCGCCCTGGCCCCGATGTGCCAGTACACCGCCGGCCCGGACGGCCTGCCCACCGACTGGCACCTGGTGCACCTGGGCGCCCGGGCGGTCGGCGGCGCGGCTCTGGTGATGACCGAGGCCACCGCCGTGCTGCCCGAGGGGCGGATCAGCCCCCAGGACACCGGGCTCTGGTCGGGGGCGCATGTCGACGCCTGGCGGCCGGTGACCGCCTTCGTCGCCGCGCACGGCGCGGTGCCGGTCGTGCAGCTCGCGCACGCCGGGTTCAAGGCCTCGACGTACCGCCCGTGGGCAGCCCAACGGGGCGGGGTGCCCGACGCCGAGGGCGGCTGGACCCCGGTCGGCCCGGGATCCGCGCCGTTCGTGCCCGACTACCGGGTGCCGACCGCGCTGGACGAGGCGGGCATCGCCGGCGTCGTCGAGGCGTTCGCGGCGGGGGCCGGCCGGGCGGTCGACGCCGGGTTCGCGGCCGTGGAGATCCACGCCGCGCACGGCTATCTGCTGCACGAGTTCCTCTCCCCGCTGACGAACCACCGCGACGACGGCTGGGGCGGGGACCGCTCCGGCCGGATGCGGCTCACCCTGGAGGTGGCGCGGGCGGTCCGTGCGGCGGTCGGCGAGGATGTGCCCGTACTGACCCGCATCTCGGCCACCGACTGGGAGCCGACGGGCTGGACGGCCGAGGACAGCGTGGTGCTCGCCGGCGAACTGGCCGCCGCCGGGGTGGACCTGGTCGACTGCTCCTCGGGCGGCGCGTCGGCCACCGCGACCATCCCGGTCGGTCCGGGCTACCAGGTGCCGCTGGCCGCCCGGGTACGCCGGGAGGCGGGGGTGGCCACCGGCGCGGTCGGCCTGATCGTCGAGCCGGAGCAGGCCGAGGAGATCGTCGCGTCCGGCGACGCCGACCTGGTCCTGCTCGGGCGGGAACTCCTGCGGGACCCGTACTGGCCGCACCGGGCCGCCGCCAAGCTCGGCGCCACCCCCACCTGGCCCGCCCAGTACGCCCGCGCCACCTGACCGGTCCGGCCCCGGCCCGGCCCGGTGGGCCGGGTGGGGTCAGCCGGCCAGGTGGGACCAGTGGGGTTCCAGGTCGCGCCAGGGGCCCTGGGCGGCGACCGTGCCGGAGCGGAGGACCACGACGTGGTCGGCCCGGACCAGGGCGGCGCGCTTCGAGGTCGAACCCACCACGGTCACGCCGTGCTCGCGTAGCGCCTGCCACAGCGCCAGCTCGGTGGTGACGTCCAGCGCCGAGGACACGTCGTCGGCCACCAGCAGCTCGGTACGGGGGGCGAGCGCCCGGGCCAGCGCGAGGCGCTGCAACTGCCCGCCCGAGAGCCGCGTGCCCTTGTGCCCGATCAGCAGCCCGAGCCCGCCGCCGGCCGCCGCCAGGTCGTGGTCGAGCTGGGCGGTCGACACCGCCGCCGCGGCGTCCACCTGGTGGCCGAGGGTGATGTTGTCGGCCACCGTGCCGGAGAGCACCCGGGGCAACTGGCCGACGTAGCCCACCTGGTGGGGGCGCAGGAACAGCTCCGGCTCGGTGACGGGGTCGCCGTTCCAGGTCAGCCGCCCGGTGTGCGGGGCGATGCCGGCCAGCGCCCGCAACAGCGACGACTTGCCCGAGCCGACCGGGCCGACGACCAGCACCAGCTGGCCGCGTTCCACCGTCAGGTCGACGTCGCGTACGGCCACCGTCCCGTCGGTGTGCCGGACGCCGAAGCCGGTCAGCTCCAGCCGGCGCAGCGGGTGCCGGGGCGGCACGACGGGCGCCGGGGCCGTCCCCGCGCCGAGGTCCACCCCCGGCACCGCCGCCGAGTACGCCTCCACGCCGGTCATCGCCACCGTCCGCCGGGTCCACACCCGCGCCGACGGGATCTGCGAGATCAGCGAGGCCGTCGTCCACGCGAACCAGCGGGCGGCGGCCAGGGTGGCCACCGCGACCAGGGTGGCGCCCGCCGAGAGCTGCCCGGCCAGGAAGAGCGCCCACGCGCCGATCGGCAGCAGGCCGCTGACCAGCGACGGGGTCGAGCGGGACCAGACCTGCACGGAGATCTCCCGGCGTTGCCGGTCGCTGCGCACCACGTCGAGGTCGGCCAGGTGGGCCAGCACCGGGCGGGTGGCCCCAGCGAGTTTGACCGTACGGGCTGCCGACAGCGAGGAGACCAGCGCGGTGGCGAACGCGGCCCGCGCCGCGACGGTGGCCCGCGCCGACCGTTCCAGGTGGGGACCGAACAGCGAGGCGGCGAGTCCGGAGACGAGCATCGTGCCCGCGAAGAAGAGCCCCGGCACCACGCTGCCGGTGACGGCGGTCATCGTGACCAGGAGCAGCAGCGAGAGCCCCTGGTCCATCAGGTTGTCGGCGAGCTGCACCACCCGCTCGGTGTCGCCGCCCTGGGCCACCACCTCCGCCGGCGTGTGCCGGCTGACCCGGCGCGGTCCGGTCTGGCCGTGCACCAGGCGCAGGCTGATCCGCAGCATCTGCCGGACCCACCACTGCGGGAAGCGCAGGCCGTTGAGGTACGGCACCGGCAGGGTCACCAGCAGGCCGACGACGATCCCGAGCGCCGGCTGCCACGGGTCGCCGGTGCCGTCGACCACGTCCGCCCAGAGCCACGGCAGCACCGGCCCCTCCAGCCCGAGGAGGACGAGCAGCAGGAACAATGCCAGCGAGGCCAGCCCGTAGCGCGCGTCGTTGAGGCACAGCCGCAGGATCTCCCGCAGTCCGCGCAGCCCCCGCGGGGACGTCGGCTCCGGCTCCCCGAGGGCTGCGGACCCGCCCTGACCCGCCCGGCCGTCGGCCGACCCGACCGACTCCGTCGGGATCGCGGGGACCGCCCCGACCGGCGGCACGGCCGGGACTCCGACCGGCGGCACGGCCGGGACTCCGACCGGCGGCACGGCCGGGACTCCGACCTGCGGCACGGCCGGGACTCCGACCTGCGGCACGGCCGGGACTCCGACCTGCGGCACGGCCGTGGGCGTGGCCGACGGAACGGCCGGCGGGCCGACCGGGGGCGTCGCCGGTGGGAGGGCCTCGTCCGGGCCGGTGGTCGGCCACGGGTCCGACGGGCCGGTCAGCAGGTCGACCCCGCCGGAGCGACCGCCCGGCGCCGCGTGGGCGTACGCGGTGGCGTGGCTGGTGGCGAGCAGTTCGGCGAAGCGTTCCGAGGAGTCCAGCGGCCCGGCCTCGACGACCGCGCCGTCGGCCATCACCACCACCTCGTCGCAGCGGCGTACGGAGGAGAGGCGGTGGGCGATGACGATGCCGATCCGGTCCCGCAGCAACCGCTCGGTGGCCTGCTGCACCCGCGCCTCGGTCACCGGGTCGAGGCGGGCGGTGGCCTCGTCGAGGATCACCACGTGCGGGTCGCGTACCAGGATCCGGGCGAAGGCGACCAGCTGCTCCTGCCCGGCCGATAGCACGTGCCCGCCGTCGCCCAGCCGGGTCTGCAATCCGGCGGGCAGCTCGGCGATCCAGCCGTCGAGCCCCAGCTCGCGCAGCGCCCGGGCGGCAGCGTCGAGCAGATCCGGATCGAACAGCGCGACGTTCTCGGCGAGGGTTCCGGCGAGGATCTCGGTGCGCTGGGGCACCACGGCGATCCACCGGCGCAGCGCCTCGACGTCGAGGTCGCACACGTCGTCGCCGGCCAGGAAGACCGTGCCGGGCGGCACGTCGACGGCCCGGGTGAGCACCTTCGCCAGGGTGGACTTGCCGGAGCCGGTCCGGCCGACCAGCGCGTACGAGCGGCCCCGGGTGAAGGTCAGGTCGACGTCGTGCAGCGCGGGGCCGCGCCCGTCGTCGGCACCCCCGTAGCGGAAGGTGAGGCCCCGCACCACCAGGTCGCCCTCGGCCGGGGTGGCCCCGCCCACGGGCTCCTGCCGGGAGGCCGCCAGCAGCTGCACCCGCCCCCAGGCGCCGAGGGCGTACTGGAGCTCGGGGACCATCCGGCTGACGTGCTCGACGGTCATGCCGAAGCCGATGGCCAGCAGCCAGATCGCGGTGAGCCGGGCGCCGTCGACCCGACCGGTGACCAGCGCCCACGCGCCGCCGAGCACCACGGCCGCGATCCCGGCCCGGATGACGCCGGCGGCCACGGTGGTGACCTGGGCGGACATCCGCCACACGCGCACCCCGCGACTGAGCACCTCGGCGGCCCGCCGGGCGTAGAGGCGCAGCACGTACGGCCGGGCCAGGCTGGTGCGTACGTCGTCCTGGCCGTGGATGGCCTCCTCCATCACCGCGGCGAGGTCGGACCAGGCCTCCTCCTCGGCCATCCGGGCCGGGCCGATCCGCGCGGTGGGCTTGCGCAGGCCGACGGCCAGCAGCACGGTCAGCAGCAGCATCCCGAGACCGGCCGGCCACCACACCGCGAGGGCGACGACGGTCGACAGCACGCCCGCGGCGAGGCCCTGCGCGATCCGTACGCCCTGGTTGCGCACCGCGGCGGCGACCTGGTAGACGTCGCCGTCGATGCGGTCGAGCAGCTCGCCGACCGGGGTGGTCTCCAGGGTCGGCAGGTCCTGCCCGAGCGCGACCCGGCACAGCCGGCGCCGCACGTCGGCGGACCAGTCGGCGGTCAGCCCGGCCATCAGCAGGCTCACCGCGAGGTCGGTGAGGACGGCGGCGACCAGCGCCACGGCGAGCAGCGCGAAGAACCCGGCGGCGCGGTGCACCAGGACGGGGCCGGCCAGCGCGGCGGCGGCGGCCTGGCCCCCGGCGCCGAGCACGATCAGGCAGGTCACGATCGCCATTCGGCGGGGCGAGGTCGCCCACATGTCCCGGAGCAGACGCATGACGGAGTCCCTTCTCCGCAGACCGGGGCGGAGCATCCAGCCTGGTCGGTGGAGCCGGCCGGCTCAACGCATTTACCGGCCGTTCACCTGGCCGGAGGCCGGTGCGTGGGCCGCGCCGGCCGGGGCCGTCCCACGCGGACGCCGCGAAGGGCGGCTCAGAGCGGACGCCGCGAAGGACGGCTCAGAAGAGCACGGTGGCGAGCGTGCCGACCGGGCGGAATCCGCAGCGCTCGTAGACCCGGCGGGCCGGCAGGTTGAAGTCGTTGACGTAGAGGCTGACGGTCGGGGCGACCCGCAGCAGCGCGTCGCGCACCACCGCCGCCATGGCCGCCGACGCGATGCCCCGGCCCCGCCACTCGGGGGCCACCCAGACGCCCTGCACCTGGGCGGTCCGGCGCGTCACCACCGCCAGCTCGGCCTTGAACACCACCCGGCCGTCGACGAACCGGGCGTACGCCCGCCCGGTCCGGACCAGGTCGGTGACCCGCCGCCGGTAGCCGCGCCCGCCGTCGTCGGCGAGCGGCGAGACGCCGACCTCCTCGGTGTACATCGCCACCGCCGCCGGGAAGAGCCGGTCGACCTCGCTGGCGCGCACCCGCCGCACCTCCGGGTCCGCCCGCAGCGCCGGCAGCGCGTCGGTCGCCAGCAACGGCTGGTTGGGGCGTACGTCCCGGGCCGGCCCCCAGACGGCGGAGAGGCGGTCCCAGAGGCCGAGCACCGCGTCGGCCCGGCCCACGATCGACGAGCAGAGCCGCTCCTCGCCGGCGAGCAGGTCGGCGTACGCGGCGACGGCCGGCTCGGTGGCGAGCACGGGGGTCAGGTTGCCGCCGAGCCAGCAGATCGACTCCAGGTTGCGGCGGCTGCCGTAGCCCAGCACCCGTCCCTCGGCACGCCACCAGGCCAGGCCACGCGCCGTGATCCGCTCGGCGACCTGCGCGCCCGCGAACGGGTCGAGGTCGAGCAGCCGCTCGACCGCGCGGCGCTCCGACTCCCCCAGTTGGCGTACCGGCACCGTCAGCACGGATACCAGCCTGCCAGATCCGCCCCGTGCCGCGCCGGTCGAGTGACGAGTGGGACGCCTGCACCGTGACGGGACGCGGAGCGTACGCCCGGCGGAAGCGCGCCGGCCCCGGCCGCCGGCGGGGGCGGGCGGGGCCGGCGCGCGACGGCGCGGTGGGTCAGTGCACGCTGACGGTGGCGCCTGGGAGCAGGCCGCGCAGCTCCTCGGGCAGCTCGGCGCCCATCTCGTCGGCGATGCGCAGCGCCTCCTCGATCAGGGTCTCCACGATCTGCGCCTCGGGCACGGTCTTGACGACCTTGCCCTTGACGAAGATCTGGCCCTTGCCGTTGCCGGAGGCCACCCCGAGGTCGGCCTCGCGGGCCTCGCCCGGGCCGTTCACGACGCAGCCCATCACGGCGACCCGCAGCGGCACCGGCAGCCCTTCCAGGCCGGCGGTGACCTCCTCGGCCAGCTTGTAGACGTCGACCTGGGCCCGGCCGCAGGACGGGCAGGAGACGATCTCCAGGCCCCGCTCGCGCAGCCCGAGCGACTCCAGGATCTGGTTGCCGACCTTGATCTCCTCCACCGGCGGCGCCGACAGGGAGACCCGGATCGTGTCGCCGATCCCCTCGGCCAGCAGCGCGCCGAAGGCGACCGCCGACTTGATGGTGCCCTGGAAGGCCGGGCCGGCCTCGGTGACGCCGAGGTGCAGCGGGTAGTCGCACTTCTCGGCGAGCTGGCGGTACGCCCGGATCATCACCACCGGGTCGTTGTGCTTGACCGAGATCTTGATGTCGCGGAAGCCGTGCTCCTCGAACAGCGAGCACTCCCACAGCGCCGACTCGACGAGCGCCTCGGCGGTGGCCTTGCCGTACTTGGCGAGCAGCCGCTTGTCCAGCGAGCCGGCGTTGACGCCGATCCGGATCGGCACGCCCGCGTCGCCGGCCGCCTTGGCGATCTCCTTGACCTTGTCGTCGAACTGGCGGATGTTGCCCGGGTTGACCCGGACCGCCGCGCAGCCGGCGTCGATCGCGGCGAAGACGTACTTCGGCTGGAAGTGGATGTCGGCGATCACCGGGATCTGCGACTTCCTGGCGATGGCGGGCAGCGCCTCCACGTCGTCCTGGCTGGGCACGGCGACCCGGACGATCTGGCAGCCGGACGCGGTCAGCTCGGCGATCTGCTGGAGCGTGGCGTTGACGTCGGAGGTGAGGGTGGTGGTCATCGACTGCACCGACACCGGCGCGCCCCCACCGACCGGCACCGGACCGACCATGATCTGGCGGCTGACCCGGCGCGGGGCGAGCGGCGGGGGCGGTACGGCGGGGATACCGAGACTGACAGCGGTCACTTCAGGCACTCACCTTGAGAAGAGCGTGATCGGGTTGACGACGTCCGCGGTGATGGTCAGCAGCGTGAACACGCCACCGATCAGGATCACCGCGTACGTGAGGGGCATGAGCTTGAGGTAGTCGACGCGCCCGGGGTCGGCGCGGCCGATGCGGGCGTAGAGCCAGGAGCGGGCCCGCTCGAACCAGGCGATGGCGATGTGCCCGCCGTCGAGGGGCAGCAGCGGCAGCAGGTTGAACACGCCGATGAAGAAGTTCAGCGAGACGAAGAGCATGAAGAACAGCAGCCAGGCGTCGTTCTCGACGGCCTCGCCGCCGAGCCGGCTGGCGCCGACCACGCTGATCGGGGTGTCGATGTCCCGTTCTTCGCCGGTGATCGCCGCCCACAGCGCGGGGACCTTCTGCGGGATGCGCTTCATCGCCTCGAAGGTGTTCACCGCCATCTCGCCGGTGAAGTCGGCGGTCGCGCCGAACGCCCCGACCGGCCCGTACGTCACCCGGGTCGGGGTGCTGGGCACGAGGCCGACGCCGAGCGCGGCGACCGCGGCGACCTGGCCCTTCGGGTCGTCGAGCGGGGGCCGCTGGGTCTGCGCGAGCACCGTGCTGGTCGTGGCCGGCTGGCCGTCGCGGACGTACGCGATCTGCGCCGTGTCACCCGGCTTGAGGGCGCGCAGGGTGGTGAGCAGCTGCCCGTAGTCGTTGATCGGCGTGCCGTTGATCCCGGTGATCCGGTCGCCGTCGCGCAGCTGCGCCTGTGCGGCGGGGCTGGCGGGATCGGCGGTGGTGCACTCGCGCAGGGTGTTCTCCGGCACCACGCACTTCGACAGCTGGATGACCGCCGGCTCCTTGCGGATCTCGGCCTCGGTGCTGGGGAACTGCGGGTTGGGCAGCCCGGCGCTGACCGCGATGATCCAGAGGGCGATCAGGGCGAGGGCGAAGTGGGTGATCGAGCCGGCGGACATCACGATCGTCCGCTTCCACACCGGGAACCGCCACATCGCGCGCGGCTCGTCGGCCGGGTCGACGTCGTCGTCCTGGGGGGTCATCCCGACGATCTTGCAGAAGCCGCCGAGCGGGATGCCCTTGACGCCGTACTCGGTCTCGCCCCGCTTGAAGGACCAGAGGGTGGGGCCGAATCCGACGAAGTACTTGGTGACCTTCATCCCGAACGCCTTGGCGGTGAGCAGGTGCCCCGCCTCGTGCAGGCTCACCGAGATGAGGATCGCGAGGGCGAAGAGCACCACCCCGAGCAGGTACGCCATCAAGCTCCTTCCACCGAACCCGCGATGATGATCTCCTGCGCGTGCGCGCGCGCCCACGACTCCGCCGCGAGCACGTCCTCGACGGTACCTGGTTCGTCGAAATCGGGAGCGTCGTCCAGCACCCGCCGGAGGGTGTCGACGATGCCGAGGAAGGGCAGCCGGCCGGCTACGAACGCGGCGACGCACTCCTCGTTCGCCGCGTTGTAGATCGCCGGCCGGCAGCGGCCGGCCTCGCCGGCGGCCTTGGCCAGCGCGACGGCCGGGAACGCCTCGTCGTCCAGCGGCGCGAACTCCCAGGTGTGGGCCTTCGTCCAGTCGACGGCGGCGGCGGCGTCGGGCACCCGGTCGGGCCAGCCGAGGGCGACCGCGATCGGCAGCCGCATGTCGGGCGGGCTGGCCTGGGCGATGGTGGAGCCGTCGACGAACTCGACCATCGAGTGGATCACCGAGGTCGGGTGCACGGTCACCGTGATGTCGGCGTACGGCACGTCGAACAGCTCGTGCGCCTCGATCACCTCCAGCGCCTTGTTGACCATCGTGGCGGAGTTGATCGTGATGACCTGGCCCATGTTCCAGGTCGGGTGGGCGAGCGCCTGCGCGGGCGTGACCTGCGTCAACTCGTCGCGGCGCCGGCCCCGGAACGGGCCGCCGCTGGCGGTGACGATCAGCCGCCGCACCTCGCCCCGGGCGCCGGAGCGCAGGCACTGGGCGAGCGCGGTGTGCTCGGAGTCGACGGGGACGAGCTGCTCCGGCCGCGTCACCGCCGCCTTGACCAGCGAGCCGCCGGCCACGAGCGACTCCTTGTTGGCGAGCGCGAGCGTACGCCCGGCGCGCAGCGCGGCCAGCGTCGGCGCGAGCCCGAGCGACCCGACCACCCCGTTGAGCACGACGTCGCACGGCCACTGCGCCAGCTCGGTCATCGCGTCCGGGCCGGCCACGATCTTGGGCAGCTTGAAGTCCCCGCTGCTCCACCCGCGCCGGCTCGCCTCGGCGTAGAAGGCGAGCTGGAGGTCCTGCGCGGCGGAAGCCTTCGCCACGCCTACCGCGTCGACGCGCAGTTCGAGGGCCTGGGCGGCGAGCAGCTCGACGTTGCCGCCGCCGGCGCCGAGCGCCACCACCCGGAACCGGTCCGGGTTGCGCCGCACGATGTCGATGGCCTGTGTGCCGATCGAACCGGTGGAGCCGAGCAGGACGAGTTCCCGGGGCGAAGTCACCGGGCCATTCTTCCCCACCGTCGCTGTGCCCCCGCTGGGAGCCTCAACCCTCGGCGTCGACCTGCCCCGCCGGGTCTTCCTCGCCTTCCTCGGGTGCTTCCTCGTCTTCGTCCGGTGCCGCCTCCCCGAGCAGGTCGGCCGGGTCGATGGAGAACTCGAACGGCTGCCGCATCACGAAGCGGGTGCCTGCGGCAGCGGCTGCGACCGGCCGGTACTCCCCCTCGACAAGCTCGAACAAGGCGATGGTGGGCACCCGGTTGCGCAGATCGACGCGGAGGAAGAACGGCACGCCGACGGCGGCGTACTCCCGGGGTCGGTCGATGACGTCCTTGCGACGGTTGCCGGGCGAGACGATCTCACCGAGCAGCACGGCGTGCCCGATGTCCATCGTCGTCCGCCCGCCACCCGGCACGTCGAGAATGACGATGTCCGGGATGAAGAGGTCGTCGCCCGAAACGACGTTCGCTTCGAGGTAGAGCCACAGCTTGGCGCGGCAGGCCGCCTGCTTGAGCAGGTACGCGAGATCCAACTCCGCGTCCTGGTGGTCGTATCCGGCGTGTGGGGTCACGATCACGCTTCCGCTCAGGACCTCAACCTTGGGGCCGTTGGTCTCCGGCAACAGGTCGAGGGCGAGCTGGGCGGTCCACGGCTCGTCGTGCCACCGCAGCGCGTCGAACGACGGCTCGGTGGGCTGCGACGCAGGATCGGGCTGCTGTGGCGCCGGCTCGGGCGCGAAAGCTGCCTGGGCCATCCGGGCTCACCCCCTCAGCGGACATTCTGCTCAGCTCAGCCTAGCCGCCGCAGCCCCCGCGGCACGGCATCGCACCACCAGTGCGGCACCCGCCCGGCGGGCGCCGGAGTCAACCGCCAAGCGCGCGACGGAGGTCCTTCATCAGCAGCAACAGGTGCATGGGGTCCGTGGGGCTGACCTCGAACTTGGCGAGCCGCTGGGAGAAGTCGCGCGCGGCTTCGGTCTCACAATGGATGAGCACCGCCCGTACGCCGATGACCTCGGCGGCGGTACCGATCCGCCGCAGGGCGTCGGCCACCAGTGCCCGCCCCAGGCCGGCACCCTGGACGCCGCGGTCGACCCCGAGCCGGGTCAGGATCACCACCGGCTGGTGGTAGCGGCCAGCGCCCTGCCGCAGCCGCGGCGACGCGTCGACCGGAGCGACGCTGCCGGCGGCGAGGGCGTAGTAGCCGACCACCCGCTGGTCCGGGTCGTCGTTGTGCCGCACCACATACACCCGCGACAAACCCGCCCGGTGGGCTTGCAGGGCATGCTCGACCAGCCACACCGACTGCGCCCGCGATCCGCAGTCGAACCCGGTCACCACGTGCGTGGCCGACAGCGGCTCGACCGCCGAGAAGCGGGCACTCACCGCGCCGCACCCTCGGCCGGCGGGTCGAGCACCGTCGGGCCGGCCAACAACTCGCGCAGCCCGGCGACGTCCTGCGCCGGGCTCTGCAACGCCTCGTCGAAAACCCGCCAGGCGTCCTCGTCCAGCAGGAACACCCGCCGGTCGGCCAGCACATCCGCCGCCGCCTCGGTCGCGGCCTTCAACACGAACGTCGACACGCTGTCGCCGGCGGCGTGGCTGGCCGCCTCCAGCAACGCCTTCTGCTGCTCGTTCAACCGCAGGTGCAGCCGCTCCGCCTTCGCATTCACACCTCGATCGTACGCACAACGTACGCCAGCGCCTAGCAGACCGCTCTAGCCGCCTGTCGAGGGAGCCGAGATCACGGCCGATGACGGAAGCTGATGCACCAGTGCGGCGCCCCACCGTCGTGATGTCGATGATCGGTCGTGCCTGGACTGCTCATGCCGCCTCGGCCTGAAGGGCGGGCCCGAGGAGGAGCCCACCGTCGATGGCGTCCTCCGACCCCGTGATGAACGACGCGTCCGATGACGTGAGGAACAGGAGAAGCCGGGTGACGTCAGTCGGCTCTCCGAATCGGGGGATGGCGAACGGCTCGGGTGAGTAGAAGTCGGCGATCGCCACGGTGGCGCCGGCCGCCGGCTCCTGGATGAAGGGGTCGCGATCACTCCGGGGTGGATGGCGTTCACGCGGATGTGGTCCCGGCCGAGCTCGAGCGCCGCCGTCCGGGTAAGGCCCCGCACGGCCCACTTGCTGGCGACGTACGGCGCGTAGTGCGCCGTGCCGCCCAGGCCCATCGTCGAGGCGATGTTGACGATGACTCCCCCGGTCGCGCGGCGCAGCGCGGGGGCGGCGACCTGTAGTGGGTGACACGAGCACCACAATCAGCGATGCCGCCACCCCCCGGCAATGAATGCAGCCACAGAACATCTTCTGCAGACCTGCCTTCGCCCTACTCGTAGACTAGCGCCGCACGAAAAATTGCCGCCACAATGGCCCAGTCTGGATTCTCGGGGACCGGCTCCTTAAGTATATTCTTAAAGAATCCGTCCATAGATTTCGTCCAGCGCCCGGCTGCGTCCAAATAATCACCCGTAGAAGGGTTCTCTACAGCCAGACTGCCATCGTCGATACTCGCCGCCAGCTTCTTAAGATAGCGGGCGAGATCTTGTCGAGTCTGGATCTCATTCAGCTCCCTGTCTGGCCAGTTCATGGTGCCCACTCCTGCGGTTCACGAGTATTGATAATGATTGATCGGCCCTCATTCTGCGTAGAAAACTTCCACGCCTCACCGAGCGCCTCTTCTGGTGTCGCCATACGGAACGGCATTTGAATACCAGCCTTCTGGAAGGCCACCAGCCTCCGGTTGTCGAGGCTGTAGATCTGCCCATCCTTTACCGTCAATCGCATCAAAGGCAGGTCGGTCGGTTTGAGATAACCAGAGCGCAGGGCAGCGGCTGTTTGTTCAATTGTCTCACCCGTACTGAATCGAGCACTGACCTCATCCTGCGAGAATCGCACCAGATTCGGATTAATCGTCCCGCCACAGTTGTGGACGAGGACCGGGGTGTTGCCGGCAAGCACATAGTACGTGTGGATGTTGGCGACGGTGAGGTTGTGGACGGTGGCGCGCAGGACGCTCCAGCGGTCGATGGCCGTGACCTGGACGTGGGTGCCGGCGCTGGTCCGCAGCCACTGGCCCGACCGCAGGTCGGTGGCGTCGACCCACTCGTCCAGTTCCGGCACCCAGAACGGGTGACCAGCAGTCGCGGTGACCTCGGCCGTGTCCGCGCCGCGCTCGCCGTCGGTGTCGATGGTGACCTTCACCAGGTGCTTGACACCGTCGCCCTTGATCGCCGCAGTGACGGTCTCCACCTCGGTCCGGCCCGTCTCCGGATCGGTGACCCTGACCTTGTCACCCGGCTTGACGTCCTCGATCGGTCTGGCCGAGCCGTCCGCCATGAGCACCTTCGTGCCGGGAACGAAACTGTTGTTCAGGCAGGAATCGTCCGCCTTGCCGGCCCCGCCGCCACCGCTGGACCCACCGTTGCTGCGTGCGGAACTGCCCGAGGAACCGCCAGGCTTGGAGCCGCCCTTGCCGGCACCACCGGACCCCTTGCCGCTACCGCCGGACCTGCCGCCGGCGGAACTCGCGGAGGAGCCCTTCGGGTTGGACTTGGACTGGGCCTGTTTCTGGACCGGGTTGCCGGTCTTCTTCGTCGCGTTGGTCGCCTTGTTGCTGGTCGTGTTGACCTTCTCGGCGGCCTTCTTCTTCGCCGCTTGGGCGGCCTTCTTCGCCCGCTCGATGGCCAACTTCTTGGCGTTGAGCGCCGCCGCCTCCGCCGCGCGGGCCGCCGCCAGCACGGCCTCGGCGGCCTTCTTCGCCGCCTGCCATGCCTTGATCGCGTCGATTGTCCGGTTGACGGCCTTGATCACGGCCGGGATCTTGCCGAGCTTGGCCCACGGGATCGCCCCGATGATGAGGCTGCCGCACGCCCACATGTCGCCACCGAAGCAGTTGATGGCGTCGTTGATCCCGATGAACTCCTTGAGGATGTACCAGGCCGAGTCGAGGATCACCGACAGCAGCGAGCGGCCCATGTTGGCCTGCGCCTGGGCCACCATGGCCGGCGACAGGCCCGCGCCCGCCAGCGCCGCCGCCGTCTCCGAGGCGGTCAGCGAGATCGACAGACCGCTGGGGTCCGAGTGCGTCACCGGGTTGTTGTGCGCGTACGTGTACCCGTTGGACTGCGCCGGGTCCGTCAGGTCGAGGACCGGGTCGGCGGAGAGGAAGCGCCCGATCTCCGGGTCGTACAGGCGCGCTCCGAGCGGGGTGTAGCCGGAGGCGTCGTCCCGGTTCGCGCCGAGGAACCCGGCGTTGGTCTGGAGGTTGGCGCCGACGGTGCCCGTACCGCGCTGGTTGCCGAACGGGTCCTGCTTGCGGATCCGGGACGGCATGGTGCCGTAGAGGCCCACCTCGGCGTACGGGCTGCCCTGGTGGTCACCGGCGAGGGCGACGAGGGTGGAGGAGGCGGTGGCGTGCGCGTAGCGCATCACGGCACCACCGGGGACGGCGTACGTCCGCTGGGTGTTGACAAGCGTCCCGCCCCGCTGGACGGTGACCTGCGCCTCGCCCAGGTTGAGCGTGGCCTGCTGCCCCTGGATCGTCAGGAGTCGGCTCCCGCCGGGGCCGTAGATGTGGCGGGTCTCGTCCTGGGCGTCCCACTGCTGCGCCGGGACCGTGGCACAGGCCGCCAGCACGAGCGGGGTGCCGTTGGCCGTGGCCGCGTCCTTGACCACGAGGCACAGGCCGGAGGCCGTGTGCTTGAGTTGGCCCGTGGAAAGGCGCTCCAGGCGTTGGGTGGCCGAGTCGGGGTCACACTTCTGGATCCCGAACGCCGACCCGGCGGTGTTGGCCGCCGGCTGGACGCACCAGTCGTCGTACCCGGACAGGGTGCCCAGGTTGGGGTTGGTCTGGGTCTGGGTCTGACCCGGAGCAGGGGTGAAGGTCCACTTCTGCGCGACCGTGCCGTTGCACGAGTACAGCTGGATCGGCCGTCCGGGCTCCGCGAGGCCGGAGCTGAGGTCGATGCACTTGTTCGCGAGACCGAGGTACGCCGTCCGGCCCTTGCTGCCCTGGCCGGTGATCCGCTCGACCTGACCGTCGTGGGTCCAGGAGAGCGTCTGCTGGTCGCCGTTCTGCACGGACGTCACGGACTTCGTCTCGCCGGTCAGCTCGTACAGCCTGTTCGCCTCGGCGGTGATCGCGGCGCCCGTCTGGGTGACGTAGTTCTTGGTCACCTTGGTCAGCGTGCGGGGCTGGGTGCCGTCGGCCTTGCCGTAGGCGTAGGTGGTGGTCGCATCCTTCGTGGCGATGCCGTCGAGGCTCTTCTCCACCAGTTGGGTGCGGTTGCCGAGCAGGTCGTACTCGTACTCCTGCCAGTAGCCCGTCTTGTCGGTGCCGGCCGCCACGTTGAGGGTGCCGTCGGCCTTGACCGGGCCCGGGGAACACGACGCCTGGTCGGCGGCCGTCCAGGCCGTCTTCAGCCGGCCTTGCGCGTGCTGGAAGCACTGCCGCTCCGCGATGGCAGCGGCACGCTCCTGGATCGCGAGGATGTTGCCCGCGTCGTCGTACCAGTAGGAACGGTGCGAGACGAGGTTGTTCTTCGGCGCGGGCGCGGGGTCCGTGTACTCGCGGTAGACCTGCTGGTCGGTGAGGGCGCCGCTGGCGTCGTCGTACGAGGCCATGGTCCACACCCGGTACGGGTGCGCGCCGAGGGTGGAGCGCAACACCTGCCCGTACGGCGAGTAGACGGTTTCGGAGCCGTACCAGCCGTTGCCGGAGACGGACAGCGGCAGGCCGTCCTTGGTGTAGCGGACCAGGAGCTTCTCGCTGGGCAGGCTGCCGACGGCCGGCAGGGTGGCCGACTCCTGGAGGCCGGTGTCGGTGTAGGTGTAGTCGTACTTGTAGGAGGCTTGCAGGCCCCAGGTGTCGGCGATGGACTGCGGCAGCGTGAGTGTGGTGGACGTGGGCTGGTAGTCGTTGGTGTAGCCGCCGATCGTCTGCGTGTACGGCAGTCCGTCGGTGTACCGGGTCGCGGTGGCGGGCAGGCCCTTGCCGCCGGCGACCGAGTCGTAGGTGTACTCGCCCAGGAGCGTGCCGGTGCTGCCGCCGAGCCGCTGCTGCGTCGGGCGGGACAGCTCGTCGTAGCCGTTCCAGACGGTGAGGCCGCGGGCGTTGGTGACCGTCAGCTGGCGGTCCCGGTGGTCGTACGTGGTCTGGGTGGTGCCGGTGTCCGGGTCGGTGGCCGTGGTCATCCGGCCGCGCTGGTCGAAGGTCCAGCTCCACGGGCGGGTGGGGTCGGCGGAGTGGGTGGCCTTCACCATCTGGCCGCGCGCGTCGTACTGGTACCGCATCGAGGTGAAGGTGGTACGGGCGTTGTTGGTGAAGGTGTCGACCCGGGTGGTGCGGCCCAGCGCGTCGGTGTAGAGCCGGTAGGACGTCGCGCCCGCCGGGTTGATGACGGTGGAGTGGTCGGCGCCGTACTCGTAGCTGGTGCCGCGCCCCGGCGTGTCGACGCCGCGCAGGATGGGCGTCTCGTTGATCACGCGCCCGAGGCCGTCGTAGGTGTAGCGGGTGGCGTTGGGCACGGCCGTGTCCGCGAGCGGCGTGAACAGCTGGCCGATGGGCGATCCCTCGGCGAAGTAGGCGTTGTTGGTCTGCCGCACCTCGCCGGAGCTGTTGTACAGCGTGTCGGTGATGAGCCGGCCGCCGCCGGTGGCCTCCTCCTGGGTCTGCCGCTCCCGGCCGAGACCGTCGTAGAGGGTGACGGACGTCTGGATCCGGTTTTCGTGCCCGCGACTGAAGGTGGTGATGTACGGCGGCTTGCCGGCGGGGGTCGCGTACTCGGCTTTGAAGTCCGGGACGGTCGTGGTGGACGGCGTGCGGCCGGGGCCCCAGGCCTCGACGAGGCGGCCCATCGGGTCGTACCGCGCCTCGCTGACGCGGTCGTTGAGGTCTGTGGTCTTGACCGTGACGGCGCGGCCCGGGTCGAGCTCGCGGACCTGCTTGTGCCCCAGCGAGTTCTCCTCGGTGACCGTGAAGGCCTGGCCGGTGGCCGGGGTGTAGGTGATCTTCGAGGTCTTGCCGTCGACGTCGGTGCTCGTGAGGACGCGGCCGATGTGGTCGAAGGTGGTGGTGCCGTCGGCCTGGAAGCCGGAGCCGTCGGCCTTCAGCGACCAGGTCTGGGTGGCGAGCCCCCGCGTGGTGGTGCCGAGGGCCACGCCGTAGGCCTGGCCGTCGTAGCCGACCCGGCCCGCGGAGCTGAGCGTCGTCAGGTCGTCGAAGGTCGCGGCGGCGCAGGTCGTGGGGCTGCTACGGGTCTGCTTGGTCAGGCCGATGATGTTCTTGTCGAGGCGGTGGTGGTACTCGACGAAGGTGCAGGACTCGTCGCCGGACTTGCCGGTGTCACCGAGGGACTCGATGTGCGTGGGCAGCCCGTGCGTCGTCTCGTAGGTGGTCTTCGTCTCGATGGTCCGCAAGGCGCGGTCGTCGTCGCCGGTGCCGGACGACTTGGTCTTCGAGACCTGCAGGGGCTCGGTGACCCGCCAGGCGCGCAGAGGGCTAAGGCCGTCGTCGCGCGTCCGGGTGGCGAGTTCCTCTGCCTCCGGATAGGTGACGGTGCGGGTAAGCCAGTTGGTGTCCGCGTCGTCGGCGTTGGCGTAGGTGAGCTCCTCGGCGACGCGGCCCGCGAAGGGCTCCCGGTCCTTGGCGATCTCGGTCTCGGTGATGTCCTTCACGGACACGGTGTCGCCCGTGCCCTGGAAGTAGCGGGTGACGGCCTTGGTCCGCTTGCTGCCGATGTCGGGATCGTCCGCGCCGGTGATGACGGTGGTCTGCGCGAAGCCGGCGAACTGGGAGTAGGTGCGGGTCGACTTCTTGGTGAACTCCTGCTCGGCGAGCCGCCAGGCCGGCTTGTCGTACGCGTACCGGGTGATGGTGCCGTACGCGCCGTCCACGGCGGGCAGTTCCTCGATGCTCTCGACCACGTACTTGTGGAACCAGTCGATGTCCTCGACCGCCGGGTCCGGGTGCCAGAAGGTCGGATAGCAGAGCCGGGTGTTGGCCTTGAGCGCGGCGGTGTCGCCCTTGCCGGGGAAGACGGCGTTATTCGTGCAGTCGGTGGTCGGCTGCTTGTAGGTGACGATGGTCTCGCCGCCGTACTCGTTGATCACCCGGGCGACGCGCAGCCGGGAGAAGCCGGGGCGGTGGTCCCGCTTGACGCGGTTCGGCATGTCCTCGGCGTTGGCCTCGAACCGCACCGGGTTCAGGGTGACCTTGGCATCGGTCGTGCCGTTGCGGGCGTAGCCGGTGCGGGTGATCGACTCCAGCCAGAGGGCGGTGTTGGGTCCGGTCCGCAGGATCGGGAAGGACTGCTTGAGCTGGTACTCGTCGACCACCTGGCGGGCACTGGTGTCCGTACGCCGCTGGGCCGACGTGCTGATCTTGTCGAGGCGCTTACGGGTGAAGAAGGACGGCGAGGCGTTCCAGCACTTCTGACCGGAGGCGCAGCGCAGGTCGGCCGGAGTGTCGTACCAGATGCGGTACTTGTTGGGATCGGTGCTGGCGAAGTTGGCCTCGCTACAGGTGAGCGAGCCCTCGTCGTAGCAGCGCTCGGCCAGGACGAAGTTGACCCGGGCCGCAGCGGTCGCGGTGAAGAGGTTGTCCGCGCGCAGCCCGTAGTCGATGCGGTCGAGGTAGCCGCCGCGGTGGTAGGAGACGGGGGCCTTGAAGTTGAAGTTCTGGGCGTAGTAGTTCGTCTCGCGACCCCACCAGAGGGTCATGGCGTTGCCGTGGATGTCCTCGACGTAGTCGAGCGCCCAACGCCAGGCCTGGGTGCAGGCGGAGCCGGCCCAGTTGCCGGGCTTGTAGCAGGGCTCGTCCGGGTGGTTGCCGTACACCGGAACGGTGAGAACGGAGTTGGTGACCGGGTCGTCCTCGGCGGTGCCGTGGTCCGACCAGCCGGGCAAGCGGTGGCGGCCGAAGTGGTACTTGGTGCCGTCCCGGGTCGTGACGACCCAGTACTCGCCGTCGGCGTCGCCGTTGGCGAGCGCGGTGTCCTCGCGCAGCTCGACCTTGGAGCCGTCGCCGTTGGCCGTGAACCACGCGTTCTTGGCACCGTCCCAGACCAGCTCGGTGGTCATGCCGCCGAGGGACAGGGTGGCGTTCTTGGAGCCCCAGCACAGGTCGGCGGTCCGGTGGGTGGCGTTGTTGGAGCCCGGCTTCTTCGAGTCCTGCCGACAGTTGGCGTAGCTGCGGGTGATCGCGCCCGCGTTGTAGTCCCAGCCGTCGCCGATCCAGGAGGCCTGGTTGTTGGTGGCGGAGGTGCGCCCGTCCACCGACTGCGACGAGTACGACAGCGCCACCTTCGGCATGAGGCCGCCGGCCGTCTCGGGCACCTGCACCTGGTACGAGTAGGTGAACGCGCCGGAGGAGGCGCCGGCGGCCCAGGATCCCGAGGAGAGCAGCGGGGTGGCAGTGAAGTCGCCGGCGGCCGAGGCCCCGGTGTCGAGGACGCCGACGACGCTCGGGGCGGCCGAGGTCTGGGTGGCGCGGCCGGCGGCGCCTGCCCCGCCGAGCAGCGGGCCGACGGGCACGCTGCCGATGACGACCCGGCGCGTCGGCGCGTCGGCGTCGGCGGCCCTGGCCCGGGTGGGTGCCTCCTTGGCGGGCACCAGCCGCACCTGGCTGGACAGGGCCTTGGCGGGGCTCGCGCCGGGCGAGGCGAACATCGTTCCCGCGCCGCCGTCGGGGGCGCAGTCACCCGTGTTCGGGGAGTCGTAGACGCAGGTGGGCAGCAGCATGACGCCGAACCGGTCCGCGGCCTGCGGACCGTACAGGTCGGCGAAGTCCGTGTAGTCCACGCTGAGGGCGACCTCGGCGGCCGGGTCGGCGGTGGCCGGCGGCGTGATCTTCATGATCAGGCCGGACACGCCCGCGTCCTGGGACGCCTCCGGGGCCGCGAGGTCGACGGACCAGGTGCCGGCGAGGGCGGTCGGGTCACCGCCGGCCGGCACGCCGAGGGCGACCGGCAGGTCGTCGACCGGCCTGGTGTCGCCGGCCGCGAGGCCGGTCAGGTCCACGGCGCCGCTGTCCTGCTGCCACGCGTCGATGGCCTGGGGCTCGTAGGGGATCGCGGGCACCGGGTCGGCCGTGGTCAGGTTCGTCTCGGCCTCCTCGTCCTTCCCCACCCGCTCGCTCTGCGGCACGTCCGGCAGGTCGACCCGGGTCTCCTCGCGGCTCATGCCGGGGCCGGGAACCGCCCACGCCTCGGCGGGCAGCATCGTGCCGACCAGGATCGTGGACAGCGACAGCACCATCGCCGTACGGGCGCGACGCCACCGGGAGTGGCCTGGCTCCGTCGGCGTCCGTCGGCCATGCCACCGCCGGGACAGCAAACCGGTACCACGCATGCGCGTCGACCCCCACCAGGCGCGAAGACGAAAAAGAGAAAAAGCGCGGAAAGACCGCGAAGGCACGCCCCGGGTACGGCACGTGCGTGAGCACTCTGCGTCAGGCGGGGCCCTCGCTCAAGACCGCGAAAAGTGAGGGTGGGGGGGTCGAGGTGATGTACACCACTGGACTATTAGGACCAAGCAGTTCCAATAGCAGGAGCTGCCACCAGCCGGGCCAAGTGATGAATGTAGATCATTCCGCACGGCCAAAACGGTCCTACCGGATGCAATTCAGTCCTCACTCACCGCTACCCGAATCGAATGTCACGGATTAATAACTTTCATGGGATAGACGGAATGCCCTGGTGGCATGCGATCGTGTGCCCGCGTTCTGCCCCACGGCCCGCCGGACGGGGCTGCTCTTCCGCGCCTTCCCTTTCCGCCTGGCCCCCACGGGAGTAGACCCGCCGTGACCGCGTCTCGCCTGCTCAGCCCGTTCGTGCGTACGCGCACCAGGCTGACTCTCACCCTGGGCCTCCTGCTGGCCGCACTCGTTGCCACCCTGCTGCCGTGGTGGCTGGGGGCCGACCAGCCCCGGACGACGGCGATCAGCGCCGTCCCAGTGCCCGCCCCCCGCGACGAGGCGGCGGCCGTGGCCGCCGCCCGCACCACGGGCAACGACGTGCTCGTGGAGACGGCGACGAGTGCCACCTCGCTCACCTGGGCGCTCCCCAACGGGCAGCTGCGCACCACGATCCACGCCACGCCCCAGCGGGCGAAGGACGCCACCGGCCGCTGGGTCGGGCTCGACAACACCCTGACCCGCGCCGGGGACACCCCCGGTGACCTCGACGTACGCCCGGTGACCACCCCGCACCCCATGCGCTTCTCCGACGGCAGCGCGGCAGCCGACGACGCCGGAACCGTCCTGGCCGAGGTGGACGTCGACGGCCACACCGTCGCGTACACGTGGCCGGGCCGGCTGCCGAAGCCGGTGCTCGACGGCCCACGCGCCCTCTACCCCGACGTTCTGCCCGGGGCCGACCTGCTCGTCGTCGCCCGCCAGGAGGGCGGCTTCGGCCAGCTGCTCATCGTCAAGAACCGGGGGGCCGAGACGATCAGGGCCGTCAGCGCCGTGACCTACGGCCTGCGCTCCGAGACGCTCGTCTTCCGCCACGACGCGGTCACCGGCGGAGTCCGGGCCCTCGACCGGGTCAGCGGGGAGGAGATCAGCTCGATCCCGACGCCGTTCGCCTGGGACTCCGCCGGCCGGGACCCCGAGGCGCCGGGCACCGCCGCCCGCACCGCCGTCGCGACCACCGCCGACGTGCTATCGCTCTCCGGGCTCAGCGGCAGCGAGCCCGGTGCCCGCCGCGCCCAGATCCCCACCCGCCTCGACGGCGACGGCACCGGCAACGCCCGCCTTCGCCTGGACGCCGCCGCGACGGGTCTGCTCACCCGCGAGGACGTGCTCTTCCCCGTCTTCCTCGATCCGACCCTGATCACCGGCAAGCAGGCCTGGGCCACGGTCTACTCGCAGCATCCCAACACCAACACCTGGAACGGCACCAACTTCAACTCCGGCACCACGGACGCCCGGGTGGGCTACGAGGAGGACACGCCGCTGCGGGCCCGTTCCTTCTGGCGGATGGGATACAGCAGCAGCCTGAAGGGCACGACCGTCTCCTCGGCGACCTTCAAGGTGCTGAACAACCACTCGTGGAACTGCACGAACCGCGAGATGCAGCTGTGGCAGACCGGCGCCATCTCCTCCGGCACCACGTGGAACAAGCAGCCCGCCTGGTCGAGGGAGCAGGACAGGAAGTCCTTCGCCCACGGCTACGGCAGCAGTTGCGGCGACGACTACGTGAGCTTCGACGTCAAGGACGCGGCCCAGCAGGGAGCCAACGGCGGCGCGTCGAGCATCACGCTGGGCATGCGCGCCACCAGCGAGTCGGACACGCTGACCTGGCGCAAGTTCAGGGTCTCCTCCGCCGAACTGAGCGTGACCTACAACAGGAAGCCGAACGAGCCGACGAACGGCACCACGTCGCCGGGCGGTGCCTGCGTGCCCGGCCCGGGCACCGGCGCCACGGTGGCCAGAACCAACATCGTCCTCTCGGCCACCGCGACCGATCCCGACGGCAACCTCTCGGGCCTGCGATTCCGCTTCTGGAAGAGCGGCACGACCGCTCCGGCAGGCACCCTGGTCACCAGTCTGTCCAACGGCAGGGGCAGCCTGACGATCCCCTCCACCAGCCTGGAGGACAATGCCACCTACTCCTGGGAGGTGAGCGCCCGGGACTCGGCGGGCGCCGAGTCCTCCTTCTTCCCGCCCGGCGACGAACCCTGCCGCGTCACGATCGACGCCTCGGCGCCCCCGGCCCCGGACGTCACCAGCGATGTGTTCAAGGAGGCCACCTCCGATGGGGCGACCTGGTCGACGGTGAAGTTCGGCGAGACCGGTTCCATCACCTTCACCGCGGCCGGCGCCTCCAGCTTCACCTACTCGTTCGACGGCGTCGGCACGGTGGCGGTGTCAGCCACCGCCGGCACCGCCACCGTGCCGGACCTGCGGCCGCGTCACGCCGGGCCCACCACGCTGCACGTGTACGCCCTCGACGCCGCCGGTAACCACAGCGCCCGTACCGACTACTCCTTCTACGTACCCCCGAGGGAGGCGGCCGACGGGCCCGGCGACACGGGTGGCGACGGAATCCCCGACCTGCTCCTCGTCGACTCCTCGGGCAACCTGCGCACCTACGCCGGCGACGTCGGCGGCGAACTGCACGGCTGGCTCTCCGCCTCGTACAGCGGTGATCAACTGAACCCCCCGGGGCACTGGTACGACCCGGCCACCGGCAAGGCCGCCCTGATCACCAAGCACTCGGACGCCTACCCGGGCGACGGCACGACCGACCTGTTCGCCCGCACCCCCGACGGCGAGTTCTGGCTCTACCCCGGTGACGGCTACGGCAGCTTCGACGTGAACCGGCGGCTGCGGGTCCTGCTGCCGTCCAACGTGCCCGCCCGCTCGACCTGGACGCAGATCAAGGCCGTCGGTGACATCACCGGCGACAAGCTCCCCGACCTGGTCCTGCGTGCCGGACCACTCCTCAGCATCCTGAGCGGCTACACGGGGGCGGGTTTCCAGCAGGCCACCCTGTCGCTGGAGGGCACCTGGGCCCGCCGCGAGGTGCTCAACGTGACGGACATCGACCTGGACGGCACCCCGGACCTGCTCTGGCGCAACCTGGACACCGGCACCATGTACGTCCGGCACGGGAAGCCGGGCGCGACCCCGGGCAGCGTGAACCTGAGTTCGCTCACTGTGGCCGCCAACTCCCGAAACGGGGACGTCTCCTACGGAACGGGCTGGACGGAGGCCGCCGTCAGCGCGGTGGTGAGCATCCCTGACGTCAGCGGAGACGGGGTTCCCGATCTCTGGGCGCGCTCCGGTACCGACGGGATGATGCGGATCTACCACCCCTCCAAGACCGCGGTCGGCAATCCGGTGAAGGTCGTCCTGGGCGACGACTGGAGAGGGGTCAAGGCCTTCGGCTGACGACGCGCTCCCGCCGAGACCTGCGACGGGCCCGAACAAGGCGACTGTTCGGGCCTGTCGTCCACACGCCCCGGTTCGCAGGAATCTTTCCAATACATCGACCATCATGGTTGAATTTCGACATGCGAAGAGGTCTCGTCTGGCTGGCGGCCCTGCTGGTCGCCGCTCCCCTGCTCGTCAGCCCGGGCGTCGCCCAGGCCGCCACCACCACCCCCTCGCTGGTCATCGCCAGCGACTTCCCCGACCCCGACGTCGTCAAGTTCGGCAGCACCTACTACGCGTACTCGACCAACAACGGGCACGGCAACGTCCCGGTCGCCACCGCCAGCTCGCTGACCGGAGCGTGGACCAGGCGGGCCGACGCGATGCCGACCCTCGGCGCCTGGGCCAACGGGGGCCTGACCTGGGCGCCCGACGTGTCGCAGCGGGCCGACGGGCGCTACCTGCTCTACTACACCGCCCGCAGCCGGGCCACCGGCCGGCAGTGCCTGGGCGCCGCGCTGGCCACCTCGCCGCTCGGGCCGTTCACCTCCGTCGGCACCGGACCGCTGGTCTGCAACGCCGGCGAGGGCGGCGACATCGACGCGGCGAGCTTCACCGACAGCACCGGCCTGCGCTACCTGCTCTACAAGGACGACGGCAACGCCATCGGCCAGCCGACGAGCCTCTGGCTGCAACGGGTGGCGGCCGACGGGGTGACCCTCCAGGGCGCCCGGGTGGAGCTGCTGCGCAGCGGGCGCGCCGAGGAGGCGGGCATCATCGAGGCGCCGGTGCTCACCAAGGTCGGCGCGCAGTACGTGCTGTTCTACTCCCTCGGCGGCTACGGCGGCGACGGCTACCAGACCAGCTACGCCACGTCGACCTCGCTGACCGGCCCGTACACGAAGGCGTACCGCTCGCTGATGACCACGGCGTCGCTGGACTCGGCCGTGCGGGGGCCGGGCGGCGCGGACGTGGTCCGCGAGGCCGGCGGCGACCACATCGTCTTCCACGGCTGGATCAACAACTACTCCGCCCGCGGCATGTACGTGGCGGCGCTGGGCTGGGCCGGCGGGAACCCCGTGGTGCGGGGCAGCCGGGTGCGCTACGAGGCCGAACGCGGGGGGCTCAACCACTGCGGGGTGCGCGCCGCCCCGAACACGTCGCAGGGCCAGGTGGTGGCGTACATCGACTACGCGGACAGCTGGGTCGAGGTGACCGTCTTCGCGCCCCGGGCCGGCGGGTACCGCGCCCACGTGGCCTACGCGGCCGGCTACGGCGACGCCCAGCACACGCTGACGGTCAACGGCGCGAACCCGAAGGTCGTCACCTACCCCAACACGGGCTGGGACGTCTGGCGGCAGGTGGGCGTCGACGTCACGCTCAACGCGGGCTTCAACACGCTCCGGTTCACCCACCTGAGCCGCTGGGCGGAACTCGACTTCGTCGAGGTGGCGTAACCGGCTGCCCCGCCCGCCCCGGCCCCGGCCGGCCTCGGCTGGGCGGCCGGCCGCCCGAGCCCGCCGGCTCCCCGAGATCTTGGTAGGAAACGGCCCCTGGAGGGGCGCTCTCTTACCAAGATCTCGGTCCGGCGGGACGGCCTCACCGACCGCTTCATCACCTGGGTCCGGGCGCGTTGACCCCACCGGTCAGCACGAAGGTCTCCAGTTCCTCGCCGCCGTACCAGTCCGTGCGGCGGCCGACGTGGGTCATACCGAGGCGGCGGGCCACCGCCATGGACGCCTCGTTGCCCGGCGCCACCACCGCGTAGACCTCCCGGGTGCCGGTCGCCAACTCCCGGGCCACCAGGGCGCGAGCCGCCTCGGTGGCGTACCCGTGGCCCCACGAGTCGGGGTGCAGGTGCCAGCCCACCTCGATGTCCTCGGTCAGCGTGCCCTCGTCCCGCCCGGGCAGCGGCTTGAGCAGCACCGTCCCGGCCACCACGCCGGTGTCGCGGACCTCGATCGCCCAGGTGCCGTACCGGCCGCCGTGCCCCGCGTGCCGCTCCCGCCACATCGCGAGCCGGTCGGCGGCCTGTGCCGGGTCGGTCAGCGGCAGGCCGGGCGCGCCCAGCCAGCGGGTGACCTCGGGCCGGGAGTAGATGTCGAAGATCCGGGCCAGGTCGGCCGGGTCGACGGCCCACTCCCGCAGCACCAGGCGCCGGGTGGTGAGAACGGTCATGGCCCGTGATCCTAATGAGTGACGCGGGGCGGTACGGGGAAAGAAGCCGCGATGGGCGGCGGATGGCAACGGGCGAAGCGGGTCACCAGTGCGGCGTTCCGCCCGCTGCGGGGCCGGGACCTGTCCCTGCACGCCGCCGCCATCACCTTCTACGGGGCGATCGCCGTGGTGCCGGTGGCCCTGCTGGCGATCTGGCTGACCTCGCTGCTGGCGGGCGCCGAGCGCGTACGCCGGCTCACCTCGCACGCCGTGGACACGCTCCCGGACGCGATCGGCGCGCCCCACGCGGTGCAGGCGCTCGTCGAGGCCGGGGTGGGCCTGACCCCGCTGCTGGCGCTGGCGTCGCTGCTGCCGGCGTCGCTCTACGGCGAGGGGCTGCGCCGCGCCTTCGTCTCGGTCGCCGTGCCGCGCAGCGAGGAGTCGCTGGTCGGCTGGCGGGGCCGGCTGCTGCTGCTGCCGCTGCTGGCGCCGGCCCCGGCCCTGCTGCTGTCGATCCTGCTCGCGCTGCCCACGACCACCGGGCTGGTCCGGCAGGGCGGCTGGACCGGCGCGCTGGGGGTGGTGCTGTCGTTCCTGGCGGTCTGGCTGGTGCTCACCCCGGTGCTGCTCTGGCTGTTCCGGGTGGTCGGCCCGGCGTCGCCGGACTGGCTCTCCGCGCTGGGCGTCGGGTCGTTCACCGCGGCGAACCTCTCCGGCTTCCTGCACGGCTTCGTGCTCTTCGCCTCGCTCCCGATCGACCTGGGGGTGCCGTTCGGGGGCTTCGACGAAATCGGCGCGGGGGTGGCGGTCCTGCTCTGGCTCTACCTCTTCCACGTGATCGTGCTGGCCGGCTACTCCGCCACCCTCGCCCTCTCCGCCTGGCGCGCCCGCCGCGCCGCCGCGCCGCCCGCCGACCGGGCGGCCGATCAGGGCCGGAAAGGACCGGAGACCTCGTAGGTGATCCCGTCGCTGCCGGTGGAGCTGCCCGAGGCCCCGCGCGGGGAGGAGAAGTAGAGGCGCGACCCGTCGGGGGAGAACGCCGGGCCGGTGAGTTCCGAGCCGGACTGGCCGAGCAGCCGTAGGAACGGTCTGACCACCCCGGCCGGAGTGATCACGTTGATCTCCATGTTGCCACCGTCCTCGACGACGTAGAGGTCTCCGCCGGCCGTGCCGGTGATGTTGTCCACCCCGGTCAGCGGCGCGGCGCCCGCCGGCACCAGCGAGTCGTCGTAGGCCAGGTCGAGGCGCTGGTTCACCGCGTCGTACGCCCACACCCGGTTGGCGCCCTTGGTGGTGAACCAGCAGGTGCCCCGGTCGCACCAGCAGCCCTCGCCGCCGTCGAAGTGCCGTGCGGCGCCGACCTGCCGGCGGGTCGGCACCGGGAAGCCGTCCCGGTCCGGCAGGTCCGATGCCCCGTCGACGCCAGGGCCGACGGGGTATCGATGGAAGCCTCTATTTGGTGAACTCGGCGTGACGGGTCTCCGGGGCCGCCGGCTCAGGCTCGGCGGACTCGTGCAGGCCGAAGCGGCGGTGGAAGCGGGCGAGCGGGGCGGGAGCCCACCAGTTCCAGTGGCCGAGCAACCGCATCGTGGCCGGCACCAGCAGCGCCCGGACCAGCGTCGCGTCCACCACGATCGCCACGATCATGCCGATCCCGATGAGCTTGATGTACGCCATCTCGCCGGTGGCGAAGCCGGCCACCACGATGATCAGCAGGAGCGCGGCGGCGGTGATGATCCGCCCGGTGTGCTGGAGCCCGGCCGCCACCGAGGCGGTGTTGTCGCCCGTGCGGTCCCACTCCTCGCGTACCCGGGAGAGCAGGAACACCTCGTAGTCGGTGGCCAGCCCGAAGAGCACGGCGAGCATGAGGATCGGGTTGCTGGGCTCGATGAACCCGGTCGGGGTGAAGCCGAGCAGGTCGGCGAAGTGACCGTCCTGGAAGATCCAGACCACCACCCCGAACGACGCGCCGATCGACACCAGGTTCATCAGCACCGCCTTGACCGGCAGCACCAGCGAGCCGAAGGCGAGGAACAGCAGCACCAGGGTCGCGGCGGCCATCAGCAGGGCCATCCAGGGCAGCCGGTCGCCGAGGCCGTCGATCAGGTCGAGGTCGACGGCGGGCCGGCCGCCGACGAGCACCTGGGCGCCGTCCGGCGCGGGCAGGTCGCGCAGCGCCCGGACCACGTCCTGCGCGGTGTCGCCGGCCGGCTCGCCCGGGTAGGTCACGGTCAGCAGCGTCGACGTGCCCCGGTTGGCCGCCACCTGCACCCCGGTCACGCCGGGCACGGCGGCCACCCGGTCGGCGAAGGGCTGCGCCTGTTCCGGAGACGCCCCGGAGACCAGCACGTCGATCGGCGAGATCGTGCCGCCGGCGAACTCCGCGGCGACCCGCTCGGAGACGACCCGGGGCTCGGCGTCCGGGGGCAGCACCCGGTCGTCGAACCCGCCGAAGGAGACCCCCAGGAACGGCGCGGCCAGCACCGCGAGCAGCACGGTCACCCCGACCAGGTAGCGCACCGGGCGGCGCATCACGCTGTGCGCGATGCGGGCCCAGGCGCCGCCCGTCTCCCCCGCCGTCGGCCGCCCGCCGCGCGCCCCACGCCGCCACGGCAGCGGTACGCGCAGCGCGTCGATCCGACGGCCGAGCACCGCGAGCAGGGCCGGCAGCACGGTCAGCGCCGCCAGCATGGCGACCAGCACGGCGGCGATCCCGCCGAGGCCCATCGAGCGCAGGAACGCCTGGGGGAAGATCAGCAGGCTGGCCATGGCGAGCGCGATGGTGAGCCCGGAGACCAGCACCGTACGCCCCGCCGTGAGCATGGTGCGCCGGATCGCGGCGGGGGTGTCGTGGCCGGCCGCCAACTCCTCGCGGAACCGGCTGACCACGAAGAGGGAGTAGTCGACCGCCATGCCCAGGCCGATCAGGGTGATGACGTTGATGGCGAAGACCGACACGTCGGTGACCAGGGTGACCAGCCGGACGGTGACGAACGCGCCGAGGATGGCCAGCCCGCCGATCAGCAGGGGCGTCGACGCGGCCACCAGCCCGCCGAAGATCAGCACGAGCAGCACCAGCAGCACCGGCATGGAGAGCAGTTCCGCGCGGGTGATGTCCTTGGTCGTCTGGGTGTTCGACTCGTGCAGGGCAGCCGTCGCGCCGCCGACCTCGGTCCGTACGCCGGGCGCGTCGAGGGCCGGACGCAGCTCCTCGTACGCGGCGGTCTTGTCGTCCTTGTCAGCGGCCCGGAGCTGGATCAGCGCGTAGGTGGCCCGGCGGTCTGTGGAGAGCAGCGCGGGGGCCTGCGTGTCGTACCAGGTGGTGACGCTGGTGATCTCGGAACGCGCGCGCAGCCCCGTGACGGTGGCCGTGACCGGGTCGCGGAAGGCCGGCTGGTCGACGGACGCCGTGTCGCTGGACCAGAGCACCACCAGGTCTGCGCCCTGCGGCCCCAGCTCGCGGTCGATCCGTTCGGCGGCCCGGCTGGACTCGCTGGCCGGGTCGTCGAAGCCACCCCCGGTCAGTTGCCCGAAGACACCCGCCCCCCAGGTCGATCCGACAGCGACCAGCACCAGGGCGGCGGCCAGCACCGCCCAGCGCAGCCGCACCACCATGTGTCCCCACCAGGCGAACATTCGCCTCTCCCTCCACAGATGGCTAAGCTGCTACCATCGCTAATTTCAGTGAACGCCGTTAACTATCGCAACGGTGTTTCCTCTGGTCAAGGTGGTTGTCAATGGCCGCACCCACTCGGCGGGAACGCCTGCGCACGGCGACCGTCGCCGAGATCAAGGACGGGGCACGCCGTCTGCTGGTGACGGGTGGGATCGACGCGATCTCGCTGCGGGCCATCGCCCGCGACATGGGCATGACGGCGCCGGCCATCTACCGCTACTTCCCGAGCCTGGAGGCGCTGGTCGCGGACCTCGCCGCCGACCTCTACAACGAGCTGCGGCTGCGGCTGGAGGCGGCTGGGGACGACGCCGGGGGCGAGCCGGTCGCGCGGTTGCTGGCCATGTCCCGGGCGTTCCGCGCCTGGTCGCTGGCGCACCCCGCCGAGTTCGGGCTGATCTTCGGAGCCCCCGTCCCGGGACGGACCGCCTTCGTCGGCGGCCACGCCACCCCGGACCACCCCGGCGCCCGCCTCGGCGCGGTCTTCATCCAGCCGATCCTCGACCTGTGGCGCCGCTCCCCCTTCCGCACCCCGCCCGGCGAACTGCTCCGGCGGCACCTGGACGGGCGGCTGGAGCCGCTGCGGCTCAGCCACGGCGAGGTGCCGATCGAGGTCGCGTACGCCTTCCTCTCGGGCTGGACCCGCCTCTACGGGCTGGTCGCCATGGAGGTCTTCCACCAGTTCGACTGGGCAGTCACCGAGGCCGAGGCGCTGTTCGAGCTGGAACTGGAGACGTTCGCCGCCCAACTGCTGGCCGGCCCGCCGACGGGCGACGGCCCGCCGTCCTGACCTCGCTGGCGTCCGGCTACCGCCCCCGCGCCCGGGTCCGCTCCCGGTGCCCGGCACGGTCGGGGCGCCCGATGTGGCTGCCCTCGCGTCGGGACTCACCGAGCCAAAGGTGCGGCGCGTGGTGGCGGACCGCCGACACCGCCAGGGGCACGTCGGCAGCCTCGAGACGGAGACGGTGGCGCAGGTGGGGCAGCCCGGGGCGGAACGGCGCCTCCTCGCGCACCAGTGTCCACAGCACCGGGTCGTCGCGGTCGATGTGGCCCGTCGGGTACAGCTCCAGGGAGTGGAAACTGGCCTTGTGCCCGTGGCTCGTGAACAGGCCGACGCCGGCGAGACTGTGCCACGGGATGACGTTCCGCCGGTCCCCCTTGTCGAACCACAGGCCAATGTGGTCGACGAGGATCCTCGTCCGCCGTTGCCGCCAGGACACCACGAAGAGCAGGACACCCGGCACACCGAGCGCCGCCAGGGTGCCCGCCGCGACAAGCCCCGCCACAGGTGACCGTGGCTGATGGCTTCCGCCGACGACCGCGACAGCCGCGACGAGGCCGCCGATCCCGGCCAGGACGAGGAACAGGGAGAGCGGCAGGCCGACCCGGGCACGGCGCCGTCCGGTGGGTAGCACCGTGGCGTTCGGGGCGGGGCTGGGCGCGCTGAAGGGTGCTGCCATGGCAGGCAAGCCTAGGCCGACCGGCGGCGGAAGGGCTGACCGGCGGGACCTGTGGGCGCTAGGCTCCCCCGGCATGGGTGACGAGCTGCCGCCCCGGGCCGACGTGGTGATCGTCGGCGCCGGGCACAACGGTCTGGTGTCCGCGATCCTGCTCGCCCGCGCCGGGCTCGACGTGCTGGTGCTGGAGGCGGCGAACGTCATCGGCGGGGCCACCCGCACCGAGGCGCCGTTCCCGAAGGTGCCGGGGCTGCGCCACTCCACCGGGTCGTACCTGCTCGGGCTGATGCCGCCGGAGCTGCTCGCCACGCTGGACGTGCGCATCCCCGTGCTGCGCCGCGACCCGCACTACTTCCTGCCCACCCCCGGCGGCCCCGGCTCGCCGTACCTGCTCTTCGGCAGCGACACGGCGGCCACCCGCGCGCAGCTCGCCGAGTTCTTCTCCCCCGCCGACGTGGCCGCCGACGACGCCCTCCAGGCCGAGCTGGCCGCGCTGCGCGACGACCTCGCCCCGGCCTGGCTGGCCGAGCCGCTGCCCGTCGAGGAGACCGCCGAGCGGTACGTCCGGCCGGCGCTGCGGCAGGTCTTCGTCGACCTCGTCCGCGGCTCGGTCGCCGACCACCTGGCCCGCTTCGACTTCCGCTCCGAGCTCCTGATGAGCATGTACGCGGTCACCGACGGCCTCTCCGGGCTCAACGCCGGCCCCGACGACCCCGGCACCGGGCACAACTTCCTCGTGCACAACATGTGCCGGCTGCCCGGCTCCGACGGCACGTGGATGATCGCCGAGGGCGGGATGGGCACCGTGTCGCGTACGTTCGCCGACGCCGCCCGGGCCGCCGGCGCGACGATCCGCACCGGCACGCCGGTCAGCGCGATCGCCCTGGACGGCGGCGCGGCCAGCGGAGTGGTGCTCGCCGACGGGCGGGAGATCGGCGCGCGGGTGGTGCTCGGCGCGTGCGACCCGTACCGGCTGATGGACCTGCTGCCCGACGGCGCGCTCCCGGCGCCGCTGACCGACCGGATGGCGGCGGTCCGCCGCCCCGGCACCACGCTCAAGCTCAACCTGGCGCTGACCGGGCTGCCCCGCTTCTCCTGCCTGCCCCAGGGCTCCCCGAGCCCGTTCGGCTCGACCATCCACCTGCTGCCCGGCTCGGAGTCCCTGACCGGTGGCGGCGGCGAGTCGCCGATGGCGGCGCTGCGCGCCATGTGGGCGGACGTGCAGGCGGGGCGGCTGCCCGCCGAGCCGACCATCGAGTGGTACCTGCACACCACCGTCGACCCCTCACTGTCCGACGGCCGGCACCATTCGTCGGCGCTCTTCGTGCAGTCGGTGCCGTACGAGCTGGCCGGCACCACCTGGGACGAGGCGCTGCCCGGCTACGTCGACCGCCTGATCGCCATCTGCGAGCGGTACGCCCCCGGCACGGCTGACCTGATCGCCGACGCGGTGCCGCTGCCGCCGCCCGGCATCGAGGCGCACTTCGGCATCACCGGCGGGCACATCCACCACGTCGACAACACCGTCTCGTTCACGGACCGGATGCCGTACGCCACCGGCGTCGACGGCGTCTACGCGGGCAGCGCCGGCTGCCACCCGGCCGGCAGCGTCATCGGCGCGGCCGGCCACAACGCCGCCCGCCGCATCCTCACCGACCTCACCCCCTGACCGCCCCGCCCCGACCCCACCCGCCGCCCGGGGCGCCACCTTGAGCGTCGATCATGCAGTTGTGGTGCCCGATACGGGACGGCAACCACCGTTATGCGGGCCACCACAACTGCATGATCCACCCCCGCGGGAGGGGCGGGCCCGCGGGAGGGGCGGGGTGGGTCAGGCGGTGGTGGGGGTGGCGTCCGCGCGGTGGGCGCGGACCTTGTGGCCGACGCTCGTCAGGCAGCGGCCGCTGGCCAGGTCGAACTTCCAGCCGTGCAGCTGGCAGGTGAGCTGGTCGCCCTCGACGATGCCGAACCGGGTCAGGTCGGCCTTCAGGTGCGGGCAGCGCCGCTGCACCACCCAGTCGCCGAGGGTGATGTCCTCGGCGTCGCTGGAGCGCTCGTGCTCGTCGTACCAGCCCTCGGCGTACTGGAGGCGCTCGGTGGAGAGGCACTTGAAGAAGGCGTAGACGAACTCGTTGTACTGGCCGATCCGGGCGGCCGAGAAGCGGCAGGAGAGGAAGAGGGAGTTGACCCAGTCCACCTCACCGATGTGCAGCAGGTGCTCGATCAGGGCCCGCTCGGTGCGGAACCGGTAGCGGACCTTCTCGTCGGCGTACGGCCGGACCTGCTTGCCCGGGAAGTCCACCACGATGGATTCAACGGTCTCGCCGTCGTAGCTGACCAGGTCGAAGCGGACCGGGCCGCCGACGCCCTTGGCCAGGTAGATCGACTCCTCCAGCAGGGGCTCGATCCGGCGCTGCATCTCCTTGAGCACGTCGACCTCGGGGTGCCGCCAGGACGCCTTCTCGGCCTCGATGACCGGCCGCTTGCGCTCGCGCATCTCCTCCAGGTGGGCCACCTTGTCGGCGAAGAACTCCTCGACGGGCACCGGGTGCGTCGTGCTGGCTCCCGAGGTGGTGATCTCCGCGACGCTGCCCGGGAGCAGCACGACGCCGTTGGTGCCGCCGACCTTGGCGTACTCGCTCAGGAAGACCGACTGGTCGGGGAAGATGTTGCCCTCGTCGCCGTGGATGTCGTTGAACTGCCACAGCTCGTCGTCGAGGAAGCAGGGCGGGCCGGCGATCGGGAAGACGTGGTCGGCCTTCAGGTCGTCGATGTAGCGCCAGGTGCGGTCGAACTGCCGGTCGCGCTTCTGCTTGCCGAACGCCGTCTTCGCCGCCTGCGGCAGCTCGTAGACCATCGGGTACCAGATCGCGCCGGAGAACTGGAGCATGTGCGCGTGCACGTGGCCCAGCTCGGCGAAGACGCTCAGGTCGGCGGGGCGGGCGTCGTTCTGGTTGAGCAGCCGGACCCCGTCGTACTCCACCCACAGCGAGGAGTCGCCGATCGGGCCGTCGGTCGGGCTGGTCAGCGCCTGGATCATGATCTTCAGGCCGCCGTCCAGCTCCACGACCTGCTCGTTCGGCGCCTTCAGGAACTTGGTGAAGCCCAGCTCCCGCAGCTCGTCCTCCATCTCGGAGGTGGGGAACGCGGGCAGCAGCACGGTGGCGTCCTTCGACACGAAGCGCTTCAGGTGCGCCGCGTCGAAGTGGTCCCGGTGCAGGTGCGACACGTAGAGGTAGTCGACGTCGCCGAGGGCCTCCCAGTCGAGCAGGGAGTTGTCCGGAAACGGGAACCATGAGGCGAAATAGGCCGGATTGACCCACGGGTCGCACAGGATGCTGCCCGCGGCCGTGTCGATCCGCATGCTGGCGTGCCCCGTACCGGTCACTCGCACCGCAGTTCCCCCTCAAAACGACAAACAAGGTGTACGCCAGAAACGCTACCGGAGGGAGTCTGGCGACCTACCCGCGACGCCGGTAGTGCCGATGCGCCCGGGTGGAGCCGGGCCCTTGGTCCCGACGCCGGCGACCGCCACCTGCCCGACGCCGGGCACCGTGCCGAAGCCCCTGCCGGCCCTCGTGCACCCCCGGGCCGACGCCCGCCTCGCCCGTGCGGATCGTGCGGTCCGCACCATCGGTCGGACCCAGCGCCGGGCCCGGCACGAGGCGTGCCAGACTAACCGGAGATCCGATCGCGAGGGAAGGACCGACAGTGGCAGGAAGCGAGCCGGTAACGTCGCCAGACCAGCACAAGCCCGGGCACCGCAAGTCCGGGCGGATCGGCGCGGTGGTCTCCGCGCTGGCCCTGCTGGCGATGCTCTGCGGCAACCACGAGGGCAGGGTCGAGAACATCTGGCTGATCGGCCTGGCCGTGCTGCTGCTGCTCATCGTCATCGGCGACACCGTGCTGCGGCGCAACGGCCTGCGGTCCTGACCGCACCCGCGTCAGCCGGCGTCGCACCGGTCCGCGCGCCGGAGGCCACACGCACGAGGGCCCGCCCCCGACCGGGGAGCGGGCCCTCGCCGTACGCGGATCAGCGGCCGAACAGGATGTCCTGCACGTCCTTGAGCGCGGCGTCGACCTCGGCCTCGAAGTAGCCGCCGGGCACCAGCCCGAAGCGCAGCGTGTCCAGGTCCTTCGGGTTCACCGGCATCGGGTTGCGCCCCTGCATGCCGCCCAGCAGCGTGTCGAAGAACCGGTCGACCTGGTCGGGGTCGTACCCGCTGCCGAACCGGCGCACCTGGAAGCTACGACGGATCTGGTCGACGCGGTGGAGGTCGCTGCCGGGCGGGCCGGCCATCGGCGGGCCGGCCATCGGCGGCGGGCCACCGACGGGTGGGCCAGCGACGGGTGGGCCAGCGACCGGCGGACCACCGACCGGCGGGCCGGCGTGCGGCGGGCCGCCGAAGCCCGGCTGCGGCTGCGGAGGCGGCCCGGCCGGACCCCGGCCCCTCAGGTCGCGCAGGTCCCGCTCGGGCATCCGGATCTCGGCGGTCATGTCGGCACGAGCGCGCCGGCCGGCCTCGAACCCGTCGAAACGCGGCTCGTCCCCGTAGCCACCGGGACCGTCGCCGTAGCCGCCCGGGCGATCGCCGTAGCCACCGCCGGGGCCGTCACCGTAGCCACCGCCGGGGCCGTCGCCGTACTTGCCCGGGCCGTCGCCGTAGCCACCGCCGGGGCCGTCACCGTACTTGCTCGGGCCGTCGCCGTAGCCACCGCCGGGGCGGTCGCCGTAGTTGCCGGGACCGTCGCCGTAGCCGCTGGGGCCGGCGGGCAGGCCGCGCGGCGGCGGAGCGCCATGGCCCATCGGGGCGCCCGGTCCCATCGGGCCGGGGCCACCGGGGCCACCGGGGCCACCAGGGCCACCTGGGCCGCGCGGCGGTTCGTAGCCGCCCCGCGGGGCGTCGTAACCACCGGCGAAGGCACCGGTGGGCTCGTCGTAGCGGCCGTAGCGGTCGCCGGGCGGACCGGCCTGTGCCGGCATCGGCCGGGGCGGCATCGGCTGCGGGACCGGCGACATGCCGCGTTCGTCGCGCACCGGGGGGCCCATGCGGTCGGGCGGGCCCATGCGGTCCGGGGGACCCATCCGGTCGGGCGGACCCAGGCGGTCGGGGGCACCCAGGCGGTCCTGCGGGCCGAGGCGGTCGGCGTCACGGGGGTCGCCGCCGCGGCCGCCGGCGCCACCGCGCTCCTCCAGCTCGGCCAGCTGCCGCTCGACCCGGTCGAGGTGCAGGTCGACCTGCCACTCGTCGTAGCCGTTGAAGCGGACCCGGAAGACGACGTCGTGGACCTCCTGGGAGGCGACGGGGGCACCCACCGGACGGCCGTCGAGCGTCGCCTCGACCCGGTCCAGGAAGGCGTCGACCTCGTCGACCTTGTATCCCCGGCGGAGCGCCTTACGCCGGAAACGCTGACCCTGACTCGCCACTATGTCTCCTGGTCTCGTTCGCTACGCCCGGTCACGCCTTCTCCCCGGCCCGGTCGGTGTCGGTGTCAATGTCCTCGGCGGCGGCCAGTTGCCCGCACGCTCCGTCGATCTCGCGACCCCGGGTGTCCCGCACGGTCGTCGACACCCCGGCCTCGCGCAGCCGCCGGACGAACTCCCGCTCGACCGGCTTGGGGCTGGCGTCCCAACGGCTGCCCGGAGTCGGGTTGAGGGGGATGAGGTTCACGTGGGTCAGCTTCCCGGCCAGCAGCCGCCCGAGCAGATCGGCTCTCCACGGCTGGTCGTTCACGTCTCTGATCATGGCGTACTCGATCGACACCCGACGCCCCGTGCGGGCCGCGTAGTCCCACGCCGCGTCCAGCACCTCGGACACCTTCCAGCGCTGGTTGACCGGCACGAGTTCGTCGCGCAGCTCATCATCGGGGGCGTGCAGCGACAACGCAAGGGTCACCGAGAGGTCTTCGCTGGCCAGTCGGCGGATGGCCGGAACCAGGCCCACCGTGGAGACCGTGATGTGGCGCTGCGACAGCCCGAGCCCCTCGGGCGCCGGGGCAACCAGCCGGCGGATCGCCGCGACCACCCGGGAGTAGTTGGCCAGCGGCTCGCCCATACCCATGAAGACCACGTGCGACAGGCGGGGCGGCGAACCCGCCACCGCTCCGGAGGCGGCCACCCCGGCCAGGTAGACCGCCTGGTCGACGATCTCGGCGGTGGAGAGGTTGCGGGTCAGTCCCGCCTGCCCGGTGGCGCAGAACGGGCAGGCCATGCCGCAGCCGGCCTGGCTGGAGATGCAGACGGTGACGCGGTCCGGGTAACCCATCAGCACGCTCTCCACCAGCGAGCCGTCGTGCAGCCGCCAGAGGGCCTTGCGGGTCGCCCCGTCGTCGCAGGCCAGCTCGCGGACCGGGGTGAGCAGCCGGGGCAGGAGCTGGTCGGCGAGCTTCTCCCGGGTGGCAGCCGGCAGGTCGGTCATCTGCCCCGGATCGCGCACCAGCCGACCGAAGTAGTGGGTGGAGACCTGCTTGGCGCGGAACGCCGGCTCCCCCAGCTCGGCGACCAGGGCGCGGCGGCCGGCGAGGTCGAGATCGGCGAGGTGACGGGGAGGCATCGCGGGCCGCCGCCCGGGGGCGTCGGGGTCTGCGGGGATCAGGGGCAAGCTCGTCATGGCGCGTCCAGTCTGTCACGCCGGACGGCCGACACACCTGTCCGGAGGTGCCGAATCGCCCCCCGCCGCCCGGGCGGGACCACTGACGACGGGTGATTCACGCCTCACTCCAGCACCGGGACGAAGACCGCCAGGAGCAGGTACGCGGTCGGCAGCGCGAAGAGGATCGAGTCCAACCGGTCCATCAGGCCGCCGTGCCCGGGGAGCAGGTTGCTCATGTCCTTCACCCCGAGATCCCGCTTGATCATGGACTCGGCGAGGTCGCCGAGGACGGCGGCGCCGGAGACCGCCACCCCGAAGAGCGCGCCCCACCACGGGGCCACGTCGAGGAGCAGCCAGAGCAGCAGGGCGCTGCCCAGCGCCGCGGCGGTGACCGAGCCGGCGAAGCCCTCCCAGGACTTCTTCGGGCTGATCGAGGGGGCCATCGGATGCTTGCCGAAGCTGACGCCGGCGGCGTACCCGCCCGTGTCGGAGAGGACCACCGCGGCCAGCGTCACCAGCACCCGCAGGTCGCCGTCCTCAGGCACCGCCGCCAGCAGCGCGGCGAAGCCGCCGAGGAACGGCACGTACACGGCGATGAGGGTGGCCGCGGTCAGGTCACGCTGGAAGCCGCCCGGCCCGTCGCCGAGCCGCCAGACCATGGTGCCCAGCACGGTCACCAGCAGGCCGAGGCTGAGTGCGTCGGGGCCGGAGAACCAGGCCAGCCCGATGGTGAGCACCCCGCCGGCGATCAGCGGCACCAGCGGCGGGTGCGCGCCGCTGCGGCGTACCGCCCGGGCCATCTCCCACATGCCGATGGCGACCGCCGCGGCCACCACCACCAGGAAGGCGGTCCGGTAGAAGAACAGCGGCACCACGATCAGGGCGCCGAGGCCCACGCCGACGGCGATGGCCGCCGGCAGGTTGCGCCCGGCCCGGCTCGGGACGGGCTGCTGGGTCGGGGGCCGGTCGGCGCCGGCCCGGCGCCGACCGCGCTGCCGGCGGCCCAGGGGCGGCGCGGGCTCCGGCTCCGGCTCGACGTCCCGGACCGGTTCGAGCTGTGTGGTCGGGTACTCGGAGTCGTCGGGATGGTCGCGGTGGCCGTTCATCGCCGCCGGTTCACCGGCCGCCGCCACGTCGGCGTGCGGACGGGAGCGGGCCGGCGCGTCGGCGTACGCGTCGGGAAGCACTGCGGGGCGGCGGTCCCACCGACCCGGATCGATCTCGGGCTCCGGCCAGGGGAGGGCGGGCGCCGGTGCGGGAGCGGGCGCGTCGGGGCGGTCCCAGCCGCGGGGCTCGGCGCTGCCGTGGGGATCGAGGTGGGACATCACGCACCGAGCGGGACCGGTACGAGATCCACCAGATGACGCACAACCACAACCATTCCCCTACCCGCGCGACTGTTCCGTCCGGTTGACCCGCCCGACGGCCGGCCGATCCCCACCGTTCACCGCAGGGTGGCCGGGAATCCTGCCGAGCCTACTGCACCCACCGATCCCTCACGTCGGACCGGCCCCGTGCCGGCCCACCGACGACGGTGGCACCGGCCCGCCGCCCGGATCGAGCGTGGAGCGCCGGTGCCACGACGTCGTCGTCGCCGGTGGAGTGCCGGCGCACGGTTCACACCTCGAGAAGCTCGCTCTCCTTGTGCTTGACCAGGTCGTCGACGGCGGCGACGAAGCGCTGGGTCAGGTCGTCGAGTTCCTTCTCGGCGCGGCGGCCGTCGTCCTCGCCGACCTCGCCGTCCTTGACGAGCCGGTCCAGCTCCTCCTTGCCCTTGCGGCGGATGTTGCGGATGGCCACCTTGGCCTCCTCACCCTTGTGCCGGGCGACCTTGATCATCTCTCGGCGGCGCTCCTCGGTCATCTGCGGGAGCAGGATGCGGAGCTGGTTGCCCTCGTTGTTCGGGTTGGCGCCGAGGTCGGAGTCGCGGATCGCCTTCTCCATGGCGTTGATCTGCGAGTTGTCGTACGGCTTGATGATCACCATGCGCGGCTCGGGAACCCCGATGGACGCCATCTGGGGCAGCGGCGTGGGGCTGCCGTAGTAGTCGATGATGATCTTGGAGAACATGGCGGCGTTGGCACGACCGGTGCGGATCGCGCCGAACTCCTCCTTGGCGTGCTCGATCGCACGCTCCATCTTCTCCTCGGCCTCGAGGAGGGTGTCGTCGATCACCGGTCTCCTCGCCTCCTTCTGTGCTCGTCGTGGGCTTGTCGTGTCGGAGGGACCGCTGAGGTCGGGTCGGACCGCTCAGGCGGTGATCAGGGTGCCGATCTTGTCGCCACCCACGGCCCGGATGATGGTGTCGTCGCCCTGCGCGCCGAAGACCAGCATCGGCAGGCCGTTCTCCATGCACAGGCTGAACGCGGCGGCGTCGGCGACCCGCAGGTTACGCCGCAGCACCTCGGAGAACGTGATCGCGTCGAACTTGCTGGCGGTCGGGTCGACCCGCGGGTCGGCGGTGTAGACGCCGTCCACGCCGTTCTTGCTCATCAGCACCACGTCGGCGCGGATCTCCAGGGCCCGCTGGGCGGCCACGGTGTCGGTGGAGAAGTACGGCATGCCGGCGCCCGCGCCGAAGATCACCACGCGGCCCTTCTCCAGGTGCCGGATGGCGCGCAGCGGGATGTACGGCTCGGCGACCTGGGCCATCGTGATCGCGCTCTGCACGCGCGTCTCGATGCCCTCCTTCTCCAGGAAGTCCTGCAACGCGAGGCAGTTCATCACGGTGCCGAGCATGCCCATGTAGTCGGCCCGCGCCCGGTCCATGCCGCGCTTCTGCAACTCCGCGCCCCGGAAGAAGTTGCCGCCGCCGACCACCACCGAGACCTGCACGCCGCGACGGACCACGGTGGCGATCTGCCGGGCGATGGCCTGCACGACGTCCGGGTCCACCCCGATCGCGCCCCCGCCGAACACCTCACCGGAGAGCTTCAGCACCACCCGGCGGGCCCGACCGGGGGGTGGCGCCGTCGGATCGTCCGCCGCCAGACTCCGGTCACTCACAACCTGCGTCATCCGCCCCGCCCTTCCCCATGCGCACGTCCCGTACGCCGCATACCGCGAAACTGCCGTAGCCGACCCTATGTGACGAGGAGGCCGCGGTGCCTGTCACGTACACCGGCGGCCTCCTCGTCGACGTTTCCCTGCCCGCGGGGCGCGAGAGCGCCCGGGGCGGCTCAGGCCTGGCCGACCTCGAACCGCACGAAGCGGGTGACCTCGATGCCGGCATCGGCCAGCAGCTGCTTCACCGACTTCTTGTTGTCGGCGACCGACGCCTGCTCGAGCAGGACGTAGTCCTTGAAGAACGCGTTCACCCGACCCTCGACGATCTTCGGCAGGGCCGCCTCGGGCTTGTTCTCCTCGCGGGCGGTCTGCTCGGCGATGCGCCGCTCGGAGTCGACGACGTCGGCCGGCACCTCGTCCCGGGTGAGGTACTTCGGCCGCATGGCGGCGATCTGCATCGCCACGCCCCGGGCGTCCGAGTCGGACGCCTCGTCGCCGGCCGTGCTGGTGTACTGCACCAGCACGCCGACCGCCGGGGGCAGGTCCTGGCTCTTGCGGTGCAGGTAGACGGCGGTGGTGCCGTCGAGCTTGGCGAAGCGGTTCAGGACGAGCTTCTCGCCGATCTTGGCGGACTGCTCCTGCACCAGGTCGGCGACGGTCTTGCCGTCCAGCTCGGTGGCGAGCAGCTCCTCGGCGGTGCCGACGCCGCTGCGCTCGCCGTGCTCCACCAGCTGCTGGGCCAGCTCGATGAACGCGTCGGTCTTGGCGACGAAGTCGGTCTCGCAGTTGAGCTCGAGCAGCGCCTTGCCGGAGTGGGCGATCAGACCGTTGGCGGCCGTACGGCCGGCCCGCTTGCCGACGTCCTTGGCGCCCTTGACGCGCAGGATCTCGACGGCCTTGTCGAAGTCGCCCTCGGCCTCGGTCAGCGCCTTCTTGCAGTCCATCATGCCGGCGCCGGTGAGGTCGCGGAGCTTCTTGACGTCCGCGGCGGTGAAGTTGGACATGGCTCTCTCTTCGGTGTTGAGACTGCGGGTGGGTTGGTCCTGGTGCCGGTTACCCGGATCCGGGCGCGACGTGCCCGGCGTACCTGCCGCTCCCCGCCGCCCGGGAGACCGGGCGGCGGGGAGGCGGCGGTGCGGTCACTCCGCGGCGGCGGTCGCCGGCTGCTCGACCGGCTGGGCCTGCTCGGCCTGCTCAGCCTGCGGGGCCTGCTCAGCCTGCGGGGCCTGCTCGGCCTGGGGGGCCTGCTCGGCCTGCGGGGCCTGCTCGTCGGCCTTCTTCGGCTCCTCGAGCAGCTCGCGCTCCCACTCGGCCAGCGGCTCGTCGGAGGCCACGCCCGGCTCCGGCTTCTCGTCGCTGCCGCGACGACGGCCGGAACGGGCGATCAGGCCGTCGGCGACGGCGGCGGCCACGACCTTGGTCAGCAGCTCGGCCGAGCGGATCGCGTCGTCGTTGCCCGGGATCGGGAAGTCGACCTCGTCCGGGTCGCAGTTGGTGTCGAGCACCGCGATGACCGGGATGCCCAGCTTGCGGGCCTCGTCGACGGCGATGTGCTCCTTCTTGGTGTCGACCACCCAGATCGCGGCCGGGAGCTTCTGCATGTCCCGCAGACCGCCCAGCGTACGGGTCAGCTTGATCTTCTCGCGGGAGAGCTGCAGGGTCTCCTTCTTGGTGTACCCGGCGGCGGTGCCGCTCAGGTCACCCAGGGCCTCCAGCTCCTTCATCCGCTGGAGCCGCTTGTAGACCGTCTGGAAGTTGGTCAGCATGCCGCCGAGCCAGCGGTGGTTGACGTAGGGCTGACCGACCCGGGTCGCCTGCTCGGCGATGGCCTCCTGGGCCTGCTTCTTCGTGCCGACGAAGAGGATGCTGCCACCCTCGGCGACGGTCCCGCGCACGAACGCGTAGGCCTTCTCGATGTAGTCGAGGGTCTGGCGCAGGTCGATGATGTAGATACCGTTGCGCTCGGTGAAGATGAAACGCTTCATCTTCGGGTTCCAGCGCCGGGTCTGGTGCCCGAAGTGGACACCGCTCTCCAGCAGCTGACGCATGGTCACGACGGCCATGGTGGGGTACTCCTCGTGGTCCCTGGTTGTCCCGCCCGGCCAGGCGGCCGGGCGTCCTGGCGCCCGGTCGGCGGCCATGGCGGGCCCGACCAAGATCGGGACCAGGGAGGCCGTCGCCCCACGACGATTCGTAGAGAGGGCGCGCGAGGTCGACCGCGCAAGGCGGTCGCCAGTCGACCAGTGTACGCCCCTTCCCCGCCCCCGATGCCTCGGGTGCGGGGAAGGGGTCGGAACGCCCATTTCAGGCACTCGGCGCGCCAGCCCGGGCCGGGGCCACCCGTCAGGCGGGGCGGTCCTGACGGTCGAGGGTCAGCGGACCGCGAGGGCGGCGGCGACGAAGAGCACCAGGCCCACGGTCAGGTACGCCGTCGGCGGACGTAGCCAGCCCCGGCTCCCCTCCGCGAGCGACAGCCCGCCGGTGCGCAGCCCGTACAGGCCGATCGCGAAGATCGGCAGGCCGCAGACCAGGAAGATCCCCACCACGACGTCGGCCGTCGAGACCGGGTCGCCGGTCACGCCGTTGAGCAGCACCCGCATCGCGGGCACCTCGAACACCAGGACCAGCAGCGTGAAGAGCGCGGCCAGGGCGGGCCTCCGCGTCCGGTAGACCCCGTCGCCCGCCGGCGCTCCCGGGTGCGGGGCGACCACCGGCGGGTACGCCGGCAGCTCCCCCGGCGCGAGGTCGCCGCGGGGCGCGATCGGCGGCATCGGCCCGGTCGGCATCTCCAGCGGGTGCGGGGGCTCGACCGGCCGGGCGGGCTCGTCGACCGGCGTCCCCGCCGGGCCCGCGGCCTCGGCCGCACGACCGGGCGCGACGATCGGGTAGCCGCCCAGCGGGGCCGGGCGGGCCGACTCCACGGTCCGCTCGACGGGTCCCGCCCCGGCCAGCGCGTCGACGCCGGAGGTCGACAGCGCGTCGCGGCCCTCCCTCGGCTCCCGGGCGGCGCGCCGGCCCGGGCGGTCGGCGGGCAGTTCCCCGGAGACGTCCGGGTCCGCCTCGGCCCGGCGCGAGCGGCTCGCCCGGTATCCCTCGGTATCCGACCGGGCGTCCCCGAGCGGCGGCACCGCCGCGAAGCGCCCCGAATCGGCCTCGCCGAACCTTCCGGGCTCCGACCCCGTGGCGGCGAACCGGCCGGAGTCCTCAGGGCCGGTGACGGCGAACCGGCCGGAGTCCTCCGGTCCCGGCACGGCAAACCGGCCCGGGTCCTCCCGTCCCGTGGCCGCGAACCGGCCCGGGTCCTCCCGTCCCGTGGCCGCGAACCGGCCCGGGTCCTCCGACCCGCCGAAGCGGCCCCGGTCGGTGTCGACGGCCGCGAAGCGCCCCGAGTCGGGCTCGACAGCGCCGAACCGGCCCGAGTCGGGCTCGACGGCCGCGAAGCGCCCGGAGTCGGGCTCCGTCGACGTGCCGAAGCGTCCTGGTTCGCCGCGTCGGGTACCCGTGGAGTCGCCGTAGCGGCCGTCCTCGGCGGACCGGCGCTGCTCGGGGGCGTTCAGGTCGTCGTCCCGGTACCGGCTCTCGGCCGGACCGCGCCAGTCCGCCTCCCCGTAGCCGCTCTCACGGTCACGGTCGGCCGGATACCAGCGCGACTCCTGATCTTCGACAAAGTTCCGTCGTCCGTCCACGTCCGGCACGGTATGCGACCGGCTCCACGGACGCCATTCGCCCCCGGGACATCCGCGCCACCGGGAGCACCGGTCGCCCGCGCCGCTGGCCGGGGACGGCGACGGCGGGAACGGCGGCGGGCGGGCCGGCCCAGCTCAGCGCCGTACCGCGTGGCTCGTGGCGGCGGTCCACCGAGGCGGGCCACGTAGCACGACGAGGGCATGATCGTCCGTTCGTCCACAGTGCGTCCGTCATCCACAGGTTCCGGGGCACGGGGCGGCGGTTGCCCGCCCGCCGGGTGCACCGTGCCGGACATGACGAAGCGGAACCAGGCGGTCGGCGCGTACGGGGAGCGGTGCGCCGTCCGGCACCTGATCGGGGCGGGACTGCGCCCGGTGGCCCGAAACTGGCGCTGCCCGGCCGGAGAGATCGACATCATCGCCTGGGACGGGCCGGTGCTCGCCTTCTGCGAGGTGAAGACCCGCCGCACCGACGAGTTCGGGCCGCCGGCGGAGGCGGTCGTACCGGCGAAGGCGCGGCGGCTGCGTGGGCTAGCCGCCCGGTGGCTCGCCGACACCGGCACCACCGCCGACGAGGTGCGCTTCGACGTCGTCTCCGTACGCCTGACCGGCGCCGGCGCCGCCCGGGTCGAGCACCTCAAGGGGGCGTTCTGATGGGTGGACCCGACCGGACCGGATCCGGCGTCGAGCGACGGCGGGTGGGGTCGTGAGCTACGCGAAGGTGCTCTGCGTGGGCCTGGTGGGCGTCACCGGGCACCTGGTGGAGGTCGAGGCCGACCTGGCCGCCGGCCTGCCTGCGGTGGTCATCTCGGGGCTGCCGGACACCGCCCTGCACGAGGCCCGGGACCGGGTCCGCGCGGCCGTGGTCAACTCCGGCCAGCGGTGGCCCAACCGGCGGATCACCCTCAACCTGCTGCCGGCCGACCTGCCGAAGTTCGGCTCCGCGTTCGACCTGGCGATCGCGGCGGCCCTGCTGGGCGGATCCGGCGAGCTGCCGCTGCTGCCCCTGGAACACGTGGTGGTCCTGGGCGAGCTGGGCCTCGACGGCACGGTCCGCCCGGTACGCGGTGTGCTGCCGATGGTCGCCGCGGCCGCCCGGGCCGGCGTCGGGAAGGTGATCGTCCCGGCCGGCAACGCCGCCGAGGCGGCGGTCGTCCCCGGGGTCCGGGTCCGGGCGGTCGACACGCTGCACCGGCTGGTCAGCTTCATCCGCGACGGCTCGCCCCTGATCGAGCCGGAACCGGACGACCCGTCGCCGGCTGGCGGCGGGCCCGACCTGGCCGAGGTCGCCGGGCAGGGGCTGGGCCGGCGGGCACTGGAGGTGGCCGCGGCGGGCGGGCACCACCTGGCGCTGGTCGGGCCGCCGGGAGCCGGCAAGACCATGCTCGCCGAGCGCCTCCCGTCGATCCTGCCCGAGCTGGACGACGAGGCCGCGCTGGAGGTGACCGCGCTGCACTCCATCGCCGGGCTGCTACCACCGGGCGGCCGGTTGCTGCGCCGCCCGCCGTTCCAGGCACCGCACCACACGGCGACGGTGCCGTCGCTGGTCGGCGGCGGTTCCGGGCTTGCCCGCCCCGGCGCGATCTCGCTCGCCCACCGGGGCGTGCTCTTCCTCGACGAGGCGCCCGAGTTCAGCCGGGGCGCACTGGAGGCGCTGCGCCAACCGCTGGAGAACGGCCGGGTCCGGCTGGCCCGCAGCCGGGGCGGCGCCGAGTACCCGGCCCGTACGCAGTTGGTGCTGGCGGCCAACCCTTGCCCGTGCGCCAAGCCGGCCGGGGACGCGTACTGCGAGTGCCCGCCGCAGGCCCGGCGGCGCTATCTCAGCCGGCTCTCCGGGCCGTTGCTGGACCGGATCGACGTGCAGGTGAAGCTGCCACCTGTCCGCGCGGCCGAACTGATGCAGGCCACCGTCGACAGCGAGCCCTCCGCCACCGTCGCCGCGCGGGTGGCGGTGGCCCGGCAGGCGGCGGCCACCCGCTGGGCGGTGCTCGGTCACCGGCTCAACGCCGAGATACCCGGCCCGTACCTGCGCCGCCCGCCCTGGCGGTTGCCCGGCCCGGACACGGCGGAGCTGCGGGTCCGGCTGGACGCCGGGTCGCTGTCGGCCCGGGGCTTCGACCGCATCATCCGCCTGGCCTGGACGATCGCGGACCTGGACGGTCGGGACCGCCCCGACCGGGAGGACGTCCGGGAGGCCATCCAACTGAGGACGGGGGACGCGGCGTGAGCACCGACGAGGAGACCCTGGCCAGGGTGGCGCTCACCTGGCTCGCCGAGCCGGGCACCTGGTCGGTGCACCGGCTGGTCGACCGGCTCGGCCCGGTGGCGGCGCTCGACCTCCTGCTCGACGGGGGCGCGCCGGAGGAGACGCTGCGGAACACCGTGGCGGCCCGTAGCGCGGCCGGCGACGCCCGGGGCGTCGCGGCCGAGGCGCTGGCCCGCACGGACCGCCTCGGCGCCCGGATCGTCGTCCCCGGCGACGACGAGTGGCCCGTCCGGGTCGGCGACCTGCGCCGGCTCCGGCTGCCCGGCGCCTACCGTCGGGTGGACATCGAGACCGCCCCGCCGCTCTGCTTCTGGGTACGCGGCTCGTGGCCGCTCGCAGAGGCGTTCGACCGCTCCGTCGCGGTCGTCGGCGCCCGCGCCGCCACCGGGTACGGCACGCACGTCGCCACGGAACTCGGCTACGGGCTGGCCGACCGGGACTGGACCGTCGTCTCGGGCGGGGCCTTCGGCATCGACGCCGCGGCCCACCGGGGCGCGCTCAACGCCGGTGGCCTGACCGTGGCGGTGCTCGCCTGCGGCGTGGACCGCCCGTACCCGATGGGCAACGCGGCGCTGTTCGACCGGATCGCCGACACGGGGCTGCTGGTCAGCGAGTGGATGCCGGGAGCCGATCCGCTCCGGCCCCGGTTCCTCATCCGCAACCGGGTGATCGCGGCGGGCACCCTCGGCACGGTGCTGGTGGAGGCGGCCGCCCGCAGCGGCGCCACCCAGACCACCCACCGGGCGCTCGCCCTGGGCAAGCCCAGCATGGTGGTGCCCGGCCCGGTCACGTCGGCGATGTCCGTCGGCGCACACGAGACGCTGCGGGAGTATCCGAGGGCCCGGCTGGTGACCGGCGTCGCGCAGGTGCTGGAGGAGGTCGGGCGGATCGGCGACCTGGCGCCCGTACCGCGCGGCCCGCAGCAGCCGGCCGATCTGCTCGACGACGACGCGAGGGCCGTCGTCGAGGCGTTGCCCCGCCGGGGCGCGGTCGGTGTGGACGTGCTCGCCGCGCGGGCCGGGGTGCCCGTCCGCACCGCGCTGCGGAAGCTGTCGATGCTCGAGGAGCTGGCCCTGGTGCTCCGCCGCGACGACGGCTACGCCCTCGTGCCCCCGCCGGCCGGAAACGCGACCGCCGGACGACCGGCGACCCCGGGGGGACCGTGAACCGCCGGACGGACCGCGAGCCGCCGTCAGTCACCCTCGAAGCGGATCTCCATCGCGCGGTCCTGCCGGCAGCGCCGCGCCAACCGGTCCAGCCGGCGCACGTGCGTCAGCTCCGGCGTCGATCGGGCCACCTCGGCGAGGCAGCGCACCTCGGCGAGGAGCTGCGGCGCCTGGTCGGCAGGGACCACCAGCTCGCCGACCGGATCCACCCGGTCGAGCAGAGGGGTACGCCCGGTGCCACGGACGCACCGCACGAGGTTCAGCAGTACGTCGTCGGGATCGGGCAACACCTCGGCCGGCACGAGGCGACGCCGGTCGGAGCCCACCACGACCGCCCGGTAGAGGACGACGTCCACCCCCATGTCCGGTCCCCCTTCGTCGAGCCTGGTCCCGTCGCACGGCGACCACGGCCAGGGCCCACACCCGTTGGTACGACAAGTCTGCGCGCACCGGCCGACGCAATCCACCACCCGGGCCGCGCGTCCGTGCCGGGAGCACCCGCGAGCCCGCACGGCCGGTCGCCGCCTCGGTGCGCGGGCGGCCCGGTCCAGCGAGGTGGCGTCGGACGGCCAGTGCCGTGCCCGGCCCGGTGGCCTGCCGGTGGCGTCGGGCGACCGTAGGCTGGTCCCGTGCCGCCCGAGGATCCGACGCCCATCGCCACCACGGCCTCGATCCGCACCCAGGTGTACCGAGGGGTGCGGCCTCCCGTGCGGGTCGGCCAGGCGACGCCCGCAGCTCGACCCGGGCAGCTGGCGTTCGCAGCTCGGCCCCGCCAGGCGGCGTTCGCAGCTCGGCCCGGCGTGGCAGGGACGCGCACGCGAGGCGCACCGGGCACCCGGCGGGTGGCGGCGAGGGGATCGCGGTGAGCCGGGAGGCGAACGGCACCCGGGCGACCCACGAGGCGCTCCCACCGGCGATGCGCGAGGCGGTGGACGACTTTGCCGGGTACCTGGCCGCCGTGCGCAACCGGTCCGCCCACACCGTCCGGGCGTACGTCGGTGACGTGGTGTCGCTGTTGGACCACGCCCACCGGATGGGCTGCGCCGAACTGCCGGAGCTGGACCTCGCCGTGCTGCGCAGCTGGCTGGCCAAGCAGCGGACGATGGGGGCCGCACGGACGTCGCTCGCCCGCCGGGCGGCCTCGGCGCGGACGTTCAGCGCGTGGGCCCACCGCTGCGGGCTGCTTTCCGCCGACGTGGCCGGCGCCCTGTCCAGCCCGCGCGCCCACCGGGACCTGCCGACCGTGCTGCGTGCCGACCAGGCGGCCGCCCTGGTCGAAGCGCCGGGCCGGTTCGCCCCGGCCGCGCCGCCATCCCCCGCCGAGGACGACTGCCGACCGCCGTCACCCGACGAGGACGACTCAGCACCGTCGGCACCCGACGGGGAGGGCCCCCGACCAGCACCGCCCGATGGGGAGGGTTCCCAGCCAGCATCGACCGACGAGGGCTCCCGGCCGGAACCGCCCGTGGGGGAAGGCTCCCGACCGGCGTCGCCCAACGACGACGGGTCCGGGCCGGCGTCGCCGGAGTCGTCGGGTCCTCCCCCTGCGGCCGACCACGTCGCCGAGGCGGTACTGCTGCGGGACCGGGCGCTGCTGGAGCTGCTCTACGGCACGGGGGTGCGGATCAGCGAGGCGTGCGGCCTCGACGTCGCCGACGTCGACCACGCGCGACGGGTCGTGCGGGTGTTCGGCAAGGGTGGCCGGGAACGGGCCGTGCCGTACGGGGTGCCGGCACAGCGGGCGCTCGACGAGTGGCTGCGCCACGGCCGGCCGGCGCTGGCCGCACCGCACTCCCGCGACGCGCTGCTGCTCGGCGCCCGCGGCGGACGGCTCAACCCGACGACGGCACGGCGGATCGTCGGCGAGTACGCGGAGGCCGCTGGCCTGCCTCCGATCAGCCCGCACGGGCTGCGCCACTCGGCGGCCACCCACCTGCTCGAGGGCGGCGCCGACCTGCGGGCGGTGCAGGAACTGCTGGGGCACTCGTCCCTGGCGAGCACCCAGATCTACACACACGTGTCCGTCGAGCGGCTCCGCGCCGCCTACCGCCAGGCCCACCCACGCGCCTGAGTCCCGCCGTCGTAGGCCACCCGGACCCGAGCGGCCTGCACCAGGCCCCGGGTAGCCGGGCCCGGACGCGAGCGGCCCGGACCCGAGCAGCCGGGTCGGGCGCGAGCAGCCGGGTCGGGCGCGAGCAGCCGGGTCGGGCGCGAGCGGCCCGGACCCGAGCAGCCGGACCCGACCTTCCACGCAGGCAGGGGCGGGTGCTCAGGTCCGGCGCGGCGATGAGCCCGGCCCGTCGGGGGCCGAGCCGCGGAGCACGACGTGCGGCTCGCGCCCGAGGTCCAGGCACATCCGCACGTCGTCGTAGCGTTCGTCGCCCACCTCGATGACGTTCGGCAGCCGACCCCACTCGCGGAAGCCGAGGCGCTCGTACAGCTCGATGGCACCGTGGTTGTTGCCGCGCACTCCCAGCGCGAGGGTCTCGACGCCGGCCTTGCGGGCGTCGTCGATCAGCGCGCCGGTGACGAGCCGACCGATGCCGCGGCCACGGGCGGCGGGATGTGCGGTGACCTTCTCCAGGTCGGCGTAGTGGGTGAAGATCGGCTTCGGACCGCGCCGCCACGACCCGGTGCCCACCACCCGGCCGTCGAGCACGGCGAGGACCAGCGCGGCGTCGCCGGCGTCGACGAGACCGAGCGCCCCGTCCAGCCAGGCGTCGGTCTCGGCGCGGCCGGGCGGGACCGCGTACCCGATCGCGCCGCCCCGCTCGGCTACGGCGTGCAGCACCCGGTGCACCTCGGCGCGCAGCTGCCGGTCGGCGGCGGTCGGCCAGCGCAGTTCGACGTCCATGACCAGCGATTCTCCGGGATCGAGGACGGTCGACCGGCAGGGGCTCGATGGAACCGCGTCCCGGGCGGGCGTCCGGCGGACCGTACCCGGCGGAACGGCGGCGATGGATCGACCGGTCGCTACGATCACCGGGTGAGCCTCCCGCAGCCGCCCGAGCCGATCGCGGCAGCCCGCCTGCTCTTCTCGCTCGACCCGGCGGTCAGCCACCTGAACCACGGTTCGTTCGGCGCGGTACCGATCGCCGTGCAGCGGGCGCAGCAGCGGCTGCGCGACGAGATGGAGGCCAACCCGCTGCGTTTCTTCACACAGGGCCTGGTCGACCGGATCGCCCACACCCGCCGGCACCTGGCCGCCTTCCTGGGCGCCGACCCGGACGGCACCGCCCTCGTCCCGAACGTCACCACCGGCGTGGCGGTGGTGCTCCAGTCCCTCGGTTTGCGTCCGGACGACGAGGTGCTCACCACCGACCACGGTTACGGCGCGGTCGGCCTCGCCATCGCCCGGGAGTGCCGGCGTACGGGGGCGGTCAGCCGGACCCTGCCCGTCCCGTTGGCCGCCTCGGGCGAGGAGATCGTCCAGATCGTCCGCGCCGGGCTGCGCCCCGGCCGGACCCGGCTGCTCGTCGTGGACCAGCTCACCTCGGCCACCGCCCGGCTCTTCCCCGTCGCCGCGATCGTCGGCGTGGCCCGGGAGCACGGGATACCGGTCCTCGTCGACGCCGCACACGCCCCGGGCATGCTTCCGGCACCGGTGGGCGACGTCGGCGCCGACTTCTGGGTGGGCAACCTGCACAAGTGGGCGTACGCGCCGCGCGGCACCGCCGTGCTGGCGGTCGCCCCGCCGTGGCGGGAACGGATCGAACCGCTGGTCGTCTCCTGGGAGCAGGAGTCCGGGTTCCCCCGCCGCGTCGAGTGGTCGGCGACGCAGGACTACACGGGCTGGCTGGCCGCGCCGGTGGGCCTGTTCACGCTGCGCAGTCTCGGCGTGGACCGGGTACGCGGGCACAACGCCGCGCTGGCGGCGTACGGCCAGCGGCTGCTGGGGGACGCGCTCGGGGTGGCCCCCGTCGATCTGCCGGACCCCGGCGGACCGGGGATCGCCATGCGGATCGTGCCGCTGCCGGCGGGCCTGGGCACCACGCTCGACGCGGGGCGGGCGCTGCGGCAACGGATCGCCGAGCGGCTCGCCACCGAGGTCGCCGTCATGGCCTGGAACGGACGCGGCTGGCTGCGGCTCTGTGCCCAGGTCTACAACACCCCCGACGAGTACGAGCGGCTCGCGGTGCGGCTGCCCCCGCTGCTCGCCCAGCGCTGAGGGCGGAATCGTCCCCGTCGAGCGGCAGCAGCCGCACGGGTCCCAGGCCGAGCAACGCCAGCGGATCCAGGTAGTCGGCGCCGCGCCGCAGCCCCCAGTGCAGGCAGGCGGGAGCGGGGCAGCCCGGATGGCCGGCGAGGAGGGTGCCCAGCGGCGCCCCGGCCGCCAGTGTCTCGCCGGGCCGGACCGCCGGCGACACCGGCTCGTGGGTGGTCCGCAGCCCGTCGGCGTGCCCGACGGTGACGACGGGACGGCCGGCGACCAGACCGGCGAAGAGCACCGTGCCGGCGCCGGCGGCCCGCACGGTCGCGCCCGGCGCGGCGGCCAGGTCGACGCCCCGGTGTCCGGGCAGCCACGGCCGGGGCGGCGGGTCGAACCGGCGCACCGGGCGCGGGACGCCATCGAGCGGCCACCGGAACCGCAGGGCACCGGCAGGCGCGACCACGGCCGTCATGATCACGGGCGGCGCGATACCGGGCGGCGCGATACCGGGCGGTGCCGTTGGGACGAGCGGTCGCCCCGCCGCCGGGACCGGCCGGGCGGCGGGCGCGGCGGGGCCGAGGGACAGCAGGGCAGCGCAGAGCGCGACGGAGGTACGGGCGGCAGGTCGCATGGGCGCAGCCTGCGCGGCGCCCGCCCGTCCCCGCCACCCCCGGCACCCTCGCCTGTGGACGACGGTCGGCCTGTGGACGGCCCCCCGGAGGGCCGGGCGATCTGCTAGGCGCGCTGGTTCCTGGGCGTGCCCGGCAGCGCCGGCGAGGCCCTAGGCTGGGACGGGCGCACGGTGGAGCCGCCGCCGTCCGGCCCGGGGAGGCCCTCGATGACCACTGTGCACGATGCCAGCGGGCCCTCCCGCGTGGCGGAACCCGGCGAGGGCATCACCGCCGAGGAGTTGCAGCTCGCCGCCCGCAACCACGGCATCCCGCTGGAGGCGCTGCGCTACGACGTGACCCCGGCCGGCCTGCACTACCTGCTCATCCACTACGACATCCCCGACCTCGACCCGGACGCGCACGCGCTGACGGTGGCCGGCGCGGTGGACCGGCCGCTGACCCTCGACCTCGCGGCGCTGCGCGAGCGGCCCCGGGTGACCCGCCGGGTCACGCTGGAGTGTGCCGGCAACGGGCGCGCCCTGCTGCACCCCCGGCCGGTGAGCCAGCCGTGGCTGGTTGAGGCGGTGGGCAACGCGGAGTGGACCGGCACCCCGCTGGCGCCGCTGCTGCGCGAGGCGGGGATCGCCGCCGACGCCGTGGACGTGGTCTTCACGGGCGCCGACCACGGCGTGGAACGCGGCGTCGAGCAGGACTACCAGCGGGCGCTGCCGGCCGCCGACGCGCTGCGCGAGGAGGTGCTGCTGGCGTACGAGATGAACGGCGCTCCGCTGCTGCCGCAGCACGGTGCCCCGCTACGGCTGATCGTGCCCGGCTGGTACGGCATGGCGCACGTCAAGTGGCTGCGCGCGATCGAGGTGCGCACCGAGGCGTTCGACGGCTACCAGAACGCGGTCGCCTACCGGCTGCGGCGGGACGCGGACGCCCCCGGGGTGCCGGTGACCAGGATCGAGCCGCGGGCGCTGGTCCGGCCGCCCGGCTTCCCCGACTTCATGTCCCGCACCCGGATGCTGCGGCCCGGTCCGTGCACGCTGGACGGACGCGCCTGGTCCGGCCACGCCCCGGTCGTCTCGGTGGAGGTGACCACCGACGGCGGGGCCAGTTGGCGACCGGCCATCCTGGACGAGCAGGTCGGCGGGGAGTTCGCCTGGCGCCGGTGGCGCTACGAGTGGACGGCGGAGCCGGGGCGGCACGTCCTCGGGGCCCGCGCCACCGACGCCTCCGGGCGCAGTCAACCGGTCGAGCAGCCGTGGAACCGGGGCGGCTTCGCCAACAACCTCGTCCAGCGGGTCGAGGTCGTGGTGCTGGCGGGGTGAACCGGGCTGCCGGGGAGAAGCGGGACGACGGTCGCGCGGCGGTGGGGGCGCCGACGGGCTCGTACGACCGGCGGTGGGGCCACCGGGCGGGCGGCGGAGCGGTGGGTCAGCCGCCGAAGCCGGAGTCGGCGGGCAGCGAGATGTCGGGCTTCTCCAGCTCCTCGACGTTGACGTCCTTGAAGGTCATCACCCGGACGTTCTTCACGAACCGGGCGGGACGGTACATGTCCCACACCCAGGCGTCGTGCATCTCGACCTCGAAGTAGACCTCGCCGTCGGAGTTGCGCACGTGCAGGTCGACCTGGTTGGCCAGGTAGAACCGGCGCTCCGTCTCCACCACGTAGGAGAACTGGCGGACGATGTCGCGGTACTCCCGGTAGAGCTGGAGCTCCATCTCGGTCTCGTACTTCTCGAGGTCTTCCGCGCTCATCGCACTCCGCCTTCCATGACCACATCTTCCCCCACCGACGCCGGAGGCCGAGGCTGCTCGCCCAACGCCACGCCGACGGTACCCCCTGGCGGGCAGGAGCGCTCCATCGGCTCGTCCCGCCTCGCGTCCGCCGGCCGACGCGCCCGGGGTGGGGCGCCGTCGCGACCGGACACCGTCGCCACGTTGACGTACGAGAACCGGTGCTCCCGGCACGGCCCCCGGTCCCGCAGCGCCGCGGTGTGTTCCGCGGTGATGTAACCCTTGTGCTCGGCGAACCCGTAGCCCGGGAACGCCCCGTCGAGCTCGACCATCATCCGGTCCCGGGTGACCTTGGCGAGTACGCTCGCCGCCGCGACGCAGGCGGCCACCCGGTCGCCCTTCCACACGGCCAGCCCCGGCACGTCGAGGCCGTCCACGCCGAAGCCGTCGGTCAGCACGTAGTCGGGGCGGGTCGTCAGCGACGCCAGCGCGCGACGCATCGCGGCCAGGTTGCTCACGTGCAGGCCCCGCTCGTCGACCTCCTCGGCCGGGATCACCACCACGGCGTACGCCAACGCGCGGGCCACGACCTCGTCGTGGATCCGCTCCCGGCTGGCGGGGGTGAGCAGCTTGGAGTCGGCCAGCCCGTCGATCTCGCCGCGCCGGCCCTCGGGCAGGATCGCGGCGGCGGCGACCAGCGGCCCGGCGCAGGCGCCGCGACCCGCCTCGTCGGCCCCGGCGACGTGCCGGAAGCCGCGCCGCTGCAACGCGCGCTCCAGCGCGTAGAGCCCACCCTCGCGGCGCACCACCGTGCGCGGGGGCGTCAGCACGGCGCGCCCTCCTGGCCCTCGACGCCCTCCTGGCGCCCGCCCACCCCGACCGTCGGCGCGGGCGCGGCGGCCAGCGCCCGGGCCAGCACCGTCGTCAGGTCCGGCGGGTAGTACCGCTCGCCGCTGGCGGTCAGCTCGTCCGGCGACCACCACCGGTGGGCGGCGACGGTGGCCCGCTCGATCTCGCTGAAGCCGGCGGTGTCGACCTCGTGGCCCGCCACCCGCACCAGGAAGAACTCCTGTTCCTGCCGGTACCACACGCCGTCGAAGGGGAACTCCGTCACGTCGCGGTGCACGGGCGCCCCGAACGCCGGGGCCGGCAGCCGCAGCCCGGTCTCCTCGGCCAGTTCCCGCGCCGCGCACTCGGGGTAGGTCTCCCCCTCGTCCAGGCCGCCGCCGGGGGTGAACCACCAGCGCCCGTGCTCGGGACGGGCCGGGTCGGAGCCGCAGAAGAGCAGCACCCGACCCGCCGCGTCGACGAGCAGGACGCGCGCCGCACGCCGGGGGGTGTAGACGGTCACCGCACCAGCCTGCCAGACGCCGCCGACAACGCACACGCCCGGCGGCCCCTACGGTTCGGGGATGGCCTCGTACGGCTTCGGGACGCTCAGCCAGGTGGCCCGGCCGAACGGCCAGAAGACGGTGAAGGCCCGCCCCACGACCTCGCCCTCGGGAATCGTGGCGACGGTGATGTCCTGACCGGACTGCTGCCAGTGCTCCAGCGAGTCGCCCGACGCCTCGCGGTGGTCGCCCATCACCCAGAGCCGGCCCTTCGGGACGGTGATGTCGAACTCCTCGGCGGTCTTGTCGCCGGGGTAGATGTAGGGCTCGTCCAGCGACTTGCCGTTGATCACGAGCCGGTCCTGCGCGTCGCAGCAGACCACGTGGTCGCCGCCGACGCCGATGACGCGCTTGATGAAGTCCTCGCCGTCGGGGTTGGCGCTCCACTCCATGGGGGCCTTGAAGACGATCACCTCGCCCCGGTGCGGGGACCGGAAATCGTAGACCAGCTTGTTGACCAGCACCCGATCGTCGATCTGGAGAGTGTTCTCCATCGACGGGGAGGGGATGAAGAAGGTCTGCAGCACGAAGGCGCGCACCAGCACCGCGACCAGGATCGCCACACCCAGGAGGATGGGCAGCTCCTTCCAGAAGGAACTGCGCGGCTTGTCGGTCTGCTCGTCAATCACGGCACGAGCCTACGTTGCCCGACCCGACGCCACCGTCCGGAACGCGCGAGAACGGCGAGCGCGACAGCGGTCGGGGCGAACAGCACCAGATCGCCGTCCGGCGTGGGTCGGACCGGGGGCGGGGCGCCGGTGGAGGCGGCCGGCGGGTCGGCGACGTCGTCGAAGGTCGCGGGCACCGACAGGGCGTTCCAGCGCGACGACGGCCAGACCACGGTGAACGCCCGGCCCACCACGTTCTCGATCGGCACCGGGCCCTGGCAGCGGGCGTCCTGGGAGACCATCCGGTGGTCGCCCATGACGAAGATCTGCCCGGGCGGGACCACGACCTCGTCGAAGCGCCGGGACCGGCACTCGCGGGGGTTGGGCGGGATGTCGAGCGGCGAGTCGCGCAGGACGTACGACGACTCGTCGAGCGGCGTGCCGTTGACCAGCACCCGCCCCTCGGCGTCGCAGCACGTCACCCGGTCGCCGGGCAGGCCGATGACGCGCTTGATGAAGTCCTTCTCGCCGGGGCGGCTGACGCCGACCAGGTCGCCGACGGTCCGGCTGAGCTTGCCCGCGAACCCGGGCTCCGGCCCCTCGGCGACCTGCGGGGCCCAGCGGTCGGTGCCCCGGAAGACGACGACCTCGCCCCGTACCGGGTCGCGCACGTCGTAGACGACCTTGTTGACCAGGACCCGGTCCCCGACGAGGAGGGTGTCCTCCATCGAGCCGGAGGGGATGAAGAACGCCTGGAGCAGGAAGGTGCGGATCAGCACCGCGAGGCAGAACGCGACGACCAGCAGCAGCGGCAGCTCCTGCCAGAGGGGCATCTGTCGGCGGGGCCGGCGGGCGCGCCGTCGCCAGGGGTCGACGGCGCCGTCCTCGTCAAGCGTCTGCACCACGCCACTCTCCGGTCAGCAGAAATGACACTACCGCCCGGGAACCCTGTCGGGGCTCCCCGGGCGGTAGTGGTCGTCGCTCCGCCGTCGTGGCGGGACGTCGCCCGGCTGCGCCCGTAGCGACCAGGGTAGTGCGGTCCGGTCGGTACGACATACGCGCAGCTCGGGCGGCGTGGCGAGCGCGAGGTCAGCTCGGCTGCTTCTCGCGCTTCTCCTTGATCTTGGCCTTCTTGCCCCGCAGCTCGCGCAGGTAGTAGAGCTTGGCGCGGCGGACGTCACCGCGGGTCACGACCTCGATCCGGTCGATCGCCGGGCTGTTGATCGGGTAGGTGCGCTCGACACCGACACCGAAGCTGATCTTGCGGACCGAGAAGGTCTCGCGCAGACCGTCACCCTGGCGGCGGATGACGACGCCCTGGAAGATCTGGACACGGGACCGGTTGCCCTCGACGACCCGGGCGTGCACCTTGACGGTGTCACCGGCACGGAAGTCGGGGAGGTCGGTGCGCTTCGACTGGGCGTCAAGGGCGTCCAGGATGTTCATCGCTGCGTCCTCGTGAGGCTCACGGCGCACCGTCAATCGGTGCGCGGGTGGGTGATTCTGATCCCCGGGTGGCGGTCGGTGACCCGACCCCGGTCGAGGATCCTCGCAGCCGGCCGCGGCGCGGCCGGTTGCGGCAACCCCCCTACTTTGCCACATCCCCCGGCGGCACCTGAAATCCGGCCCGGTCCAGCGCGGCGACGTCCCGTTTGTCCAGGCGCTGCGGGTCCATCGCGGCGAGCATGTCGGGACGACGCGTGGCGGTGCGGGTCAGCGCCTCGTCCCGCCGCCAGCGGGCGATCCTGCCGTGGTCGCCGGAACGGAGCACCTCCGGCACCTCCAGCCCCCGCCAGGTCGCCGGCTTCGTGTACATGGGGGCCTCCAGCAGCCCGTGGGCGTGCGACTCCTCGGCCAGCGAACCCGCGTTGCCGAGCACGCCGGGCAGCAGCCGGGTGACCGCCTCCAGGATCACCAGCACCGCCACCTCGCCGCCGAAGAGGACGTAGTCGCCGAGGGACACCTCGGTCACCGGCATCCGGGTCGCGGCGTGGTCGAGCACCCGCTGGTCGATGCCCTCGTACCGGCCGCAGGCGAAGAGCAGGTGCGGCTCGGCGGCCAGCTCGTGCGCCATCGCCTGGGTGAAGGGGGCGCCGGTCGGGGCCGGCACCACCAGCCGGGGCGCGGTCACCTCCGCCGGGGCGAGCGCGTCGAGCGCCTCGCCCCACGGCTCCGGCCGCATCACCATGCCGGGCCCGCCGCCGTAGGGCGTGTCGTCGACCGTGCGGTGCACGTCGTGGGTCCAGATCCGCAGATCGTGTACGGCCAGCCGCAGCGTGCCGTTCGCCCGCGCCCTGCCGATCAGCGACAGGTCCAGCGGGGCGAAGTACTCCGGGAAGATCGACACGATGTCGACGCGCATGCGGGGGTGCTCCAGCGGTTCTACAGATCGAGCAGACCGGCCGGCGGGTCGACGACGACGCGACCGCCGGCGAGGTCAACCTCGGGGACGATCGCCTTGACGAACGGGATGAGCGCGGTGCCGCCCTCGGGACGGCGCAGCACCAGCAGGTCGGAGGAGGGGGCGTGGTCGATCCGGGCCACCTCGCCCAGCCGGTCGCCGGCCGGGGTGACCACGGCCAGCCCGACGAGTTGGTGGTCGTGGAACTCCTCCGGGTCCTCCGGCGGGGCGACCTCGGCGCTGTCGACCGCGACCAGCGTGCCGCGCAGCGCCTCGGCGACGTCCCGGTCCCCGATGCCCTCGAACGCGACGAGCATCCGCCCCTGGTGCCAGCGGGCGGACTCCACGACCAGTTCGGCGGGCACGCGGAAGGCCACCCCCTGCGCGGGCGCGGCCGGCGACGGCTGAGGCGCCACGGGCTCGGTGTGCCGCGCCTGGGGCGTCACCCCCGGCATGGTGCTCAGCACCCGACTGCTGGGCACAGCCGGGGGCGTCGCCCCAGGCATGGTGCGCAGCACCATGCCTGGGGCGAACCGCGCTTCGGGCTCGTCGGTCCGCACCTCCACGGTGACCTCACCGCGGATGCCGTGCGGCTTGCCGACCCTGCCGACGACGAGCAGCATCAGTACGAGTCGACGATGTCGACGCGCACGCCGCGCCCGCCGATGGAGCCGATCACCTGGCGCAGCGCCTTGGCGGTCCGGCCGGACCGCCCGATCACCGTGCCGAGGTCCTCCGGGTGCACGCGGACTTCCAGCCGCTTGCCCCGACGGGAGTCGACCATCCGGACGCGTACGTCATCGGGGTGGTCGACGATGCCCTTGACCAGGTGCTCCAACGCCGGACGCAGAGGCATGTCAGGCCTGCTCACCGGCGTCGGCAGCGGCAGCCGGGGCCTCGGCCGGAGCCTCGGTCTTCGGCGCCTCGGCCGGAGCCTCGGCCTTGGCGGCCTTCTTGGCCGGCTTCGCCGGCGCCTCGGCCAGCCCGGCGGCGGCCTTCGCCTCGGCCTCGTACGCCGCGGTGCGGTCGACCCGCTCCGGGGCGACCTTCAGCGGCGGCGGGGCCGGCAGGCCCTTGAACTTCTGCCAGTCACCGGTCAGCTCCAGCAGCCGCTGCACCGCCTCGCTCGGCTGGGCGCCGACGGACAGCCAGTACTGGACCCGCTCCGACTTGACCTCGATCACCGAAGGGTCTTCCTTCGGCTGGTAGACCCCGACGAACTCGATCGCCCGGCCGTCGCGCTTGGTGCGCGAGTCGGCGATGACGATGCGGTACTGCGGGTTGCGGATCTTGCCCATCCGCAGGAGCCGGATCTTTACGGCCACAGTTGTTTCGCTCCTGTTGCGATCTCACCTGCCCGGTACGGGCGGTGCACGGGTGAGTGTCGACCGGCACAGTGGGGTTGGGCCGGAGACTGCTCGGTGGACTGGCGACGTGCCCGGGTTAGAGGGCGCCGGACGCGCGCCGGATACCAGCCAGCCATTCTGCCAGATCGGGCCCCGATCGCTCGCACCGGACCGCCCCCGGTCACCCGCCGGGCGGCAGAAGTGACCGAAAGCACAGCCGCCGGCCGGCGGCCGGCCCCGCCGATCGGGGGTGGTGCGCCACGGGGACGCGCGGGCGGGTCGGGCCGGGTCAGCGCACCGGGGGGCGGTCCCAGCCGGGCGGCAACCCGTCGGGGACGGTCCAGTCGGGCGGCGGGGTGAAGTCGCACCAGGTGCCGTCGAACGGGAACTCCCCCGCCTCGGCCAGCGCGATCACCCGCTTCCCCTCGGCCCGGACGGCGTCGGCGTCGGTCACCCAGTAGTGGTCGGGGAAGGCGAGCCGCTCGGCGAACTCCCCCTCGTCCTTCCACTCCCAGCCCAAATCGGGGCGGACGACCACGTCGAGGTCCTGGTCCACCATGTCGACGCCGGCGAGCGTGCCGTCGTCCCAGCGCACCCCGGGCTCCTCCAGGTTGACGTACCAGGTGGCGAAGCGGTCGTGCGCGTCGCGGAACCACCACACGGAGTGGGCCGCCCCGGTGGGCAGGAACTTGAGCACGGAGGGGCCGTCCCACCGACCGGTGGCCAGACGGTACGACGAGGAGATCCACTCGCTGAACGGCACCGCCCGCATGCCCAGCCCGGCCTCGGTGACCTCGCTCGCGACCGGGGAGTCGCGGGGCACCCAGAGCAGCAGGCCCCGGTCGTCGTCGCTGACCACCCGCGCGGTGCGTACCCAGCCGATCCGGCCCCGGCGCACGTTGCGGTGCACGATCAGCCGCCCAGGTTCGAATCTCACGCACCGACCCTACCGGCGCCCGCCCCCCACTCCCGCCCGCCGCTCCGAGGTGCAAGGAAGGGCCCCTTCCTCTACCTCAGGCGTTAGGAAGGTGCCCTTCCTAACGCCTGAGGGAACCGCCGAGGTAACCGCCGGGGGAACCGCCGGGGGAGCCGCCGCGACGCGTGGGAGGGTGGACGGACTCAGTAGGCGCGGGCCAGGATGGCGACCAGGTCGGACTCGTCCTCGGAGTCGGGCACCGAGCCGTCGGCGCGCAGCAGGCAGCGCACGGTGACGCCCTGGCCGTTCGCCTCCGCCTCGCCCTGCACGCCGACCGCTGACCACGGCACCATGGCCCAGCCGGTGGCCGCCGCCTCGATCGCCTCGGCGAGGGTCGACACCTCGACCGTGCGGGACTTGCGGTGGGCCAGCGCCTGGTCGTGCAGGGCGCGCTGGTCGGCGTCGAGGGCGGCCAGCACGGCGGCCACCACGTCGGCCACCGGCGTCGGGGACTTCGAGCCGTCCGTGCGCCGGACCACGACCGCGTTGCCGGCGGCCAGGTCGCGGGGGCCGACCTCGACGCGTACGGGATAGCCGCGCAGCTCGGCGTCGACGGCCCGGCGGCCGAACGGGGTGTCGACGCGGTCGTCGAGCGCGACCCGGACGCCCGCGTCGCGCAACGCGTCGCGCAGCTTGGCCGCCGCCTCGCCGACGCCCTCGCCGTCCTTGACCACCATGACGTACGCCTGCACGGGCGCCAGCTTCGGCGGCACGCGCAGGCCGTTGTCGTCGCCGTGGCACATGATCAGGCCGCCGAGCATCCGGGTCGAGGTGCCCCAGGAGGTCGTCCACGCGTGCTCCCGGCCGCCCTCGGCCGACGAGTAGCTGATGTCGAAGGCCTTGGCGAAGTTCTGCCCCAGCTCGTGGCTGGTGCCGAGCTGGAGGGCCTTGCCGTCACCCATCATGCCTTCGCAGGTGTAGGTGGCGGTCGCGCCGGCGAAGCGCTCGCGGGCCGTCTTCAGGCCGACGACCACCGGGATGCCGAGCACGTTGACCATGAGGTCCTCGTACGCCTCGTGCAGGATCCGGCGGGCGTAGGCGCGGGCGTCCTCGCGGGTCGCGTGCGCGGTGTGCCCCTCCTGCCAGAGGAACTCGCTGGTGCGCAGGAAGATCCGGGGGCGCAGCTCCCAGCGGACCACGTTGGCCCACTGGTTGAGCAGCAGCGGCAGGTCGCGGTAGGAGTCGATCCACTTGGCCATGAACTCGCCGATGACGGTCTCGCTGGTGGGCCGCACCACCACCGGCTCGGCGAGTTGCTTGCCGCCGCCGTGGGTGACCACCGCCAGCTCCGGCGAGAAGCCCTCGACGTGCTCGGCCTCGCGCTTGAGGTAGCTCTCCGGGATGAAGAGCGGGAAGTACGCGTTCTCCGCGCCCGCCGCCTTGATCCGGGCGTCCATCTCGGCCTGCATCCGCTCCCAGATGGCGTAGCCGGCCGGGCGGATGACCATGGTCCCCCGGACCGGGCCGTTGTCGGCCAGCTTCGCCTTGGCGATCAGGTCCTGGTACCAGCGGGGAAAGTCCTCCGCACGGGGAGTGAGCACGCGTGCCATGACCGCACATCCTATGCGTCGGCCGAAGGGACGACGTCATCGGGCGCGACGTCGCCGGTCTCCGCCGTGCCGGTCGGTGCGGCCGGGCTAGGATTCGACCACCATGGGTGAGGTGAGGGACGGCACCCGTTCCCGGGACGCGATCGTCGAGGCCGCCCGGGCGTTGACCATCGCGACCGGCTGGGACGGCGTCCGGATGGGTGCCGTCGCGCGCGCGGCGGGGGTCAGCCGGCAGACGGTCTACAACGAGTTCGGCACCAAGGCGGGGCTGGCCGAGGCGCTCGCCCGGCGGGAGGTCGACCGGTTCGTCGGCGACGTACGCGCCCTGCTGCGCGCCCACGGCGACGACGTACGGGCCGCCGCGCACGCCACCATCTCGCACACCCTCACGCAGGCGGCCGACGACCCGCTGATCAAGGCCGTCCTGACCAGCTCCCGGGGCGGCTCGGAAGACCTGCTGCCCTACCTCACCACCCGGTCGGAGCTGGTCCTGACCGAGGCCACCGAGGTGCTGCTGGAGTGGGCCGACGGCGTGCTGCCGGGCGCCGACCGCAACGCCGTCGCGTTCGCCACGGACTCGGTCGTCCGGTTGGTGATCAGCCACATCGTCCTGCCCGGCGCCCCCGTCGCGCAGACCGCCGCCGCCCTCGCCGACCTCGCGGTGTACCTGCTCCTGCACGCGGTCACCCAGGCCCACACGGGCTGACCGGGCGCGCACCGCCGGCCGGGAGCGCCACCGGTCCGACCGGGCGCCTCCCCCGCCGACCGCCCGGGCGCGGCGGGTCAGCGGACGACGCGACCGCGCAGCACGATGCGGGCCGGGGTGCGTACGGCGCGCAGGTCGGCGCGCGGGTCCTCGGCGTAGACGACGAGGTCGGCCAGGCCGCCCTCGACCAGTCCCGGGAAGCCGAGCCACTCGCGGGCCCGCCAGGACGCGGCGGCGAGCACGTCGGTGGTGGACATGCCGGCCTGCTCGTGCAGCAGCAGCATCTCCTCCGCGGCGAGGCCATGGTCGATGCCGCCGCCCGCGTCCGTACCCACGTAGATCGGGACCCCGGCCTCGTGCGCCGAGCGGACGACCTCGGGGAAGCGGTCGCGCAGCGCGAGCATGTGCTCGGCGTAGCCGGGGAACTTCTCCCGGGCCTGCTCGGCGATCCCGCCGAAGGTCCGAATGTTGATCATCGTGGGAATGAGCGCGGTGCCCCGGCGGGCCATCTCGTCGATCAGGTCCAGGCTCAGGCCCGTGCCGTGCTCCACCGAGTCCACCCCGGCGCGCACCATGATCTCGACGGCCGACTCGGAGAAGGTGTGCACGGCGGCGCGTACCCCGGCGGCGTGCGCGGCCCGGACGGCGGCCGCCATGGTGTCGGCGTCCCAGGCCGGGGCCAGGTCGCCGACGCCCCGGTCGATCCAGTCGCCGACGAGCTTCACCCAGCCGTTGCCGGCGCGCGCCTGCGCGGCCACCGTCGCCGCCACCTCCGCCGCGCCGACCTCGACGCCGATGTCGCGCAGGTAGCGCTTCGGCGGCGCGACGTGCCGGCCGGCGCGGGCCAGCCGCGGCAGGTCGGGCTCGTCGTCGAGTTCGGGGTACGGGTACGGCGACCCGGCGTCGCGGATGGCGAGGACCCCGGCGTCCCGGTCGACGCGAGCCAGCTCGCGGGCCTGGTCGAGCGAGGTGATCGGGGCGCCGCCGCGGGCGATGCCGATGTGGCAGTGCGCGTCGATCAGACCGGGCAGCACGAACCCGCCGTCGGCGATCGTCTCCGCGCCGGCAACCGGGGTGAAGGTGACCCGGTCGCCGACCAGCCACAGGTCACGGACCTCGTCGTCGGGCAGCACCACGCCGCGTACGTGCCAGGCCATGCGTCCTCCGTCTGCGCGCGATGGGGGCGGTCCGGCCGCCATTCTTCCCGGTCGACCCGGGCCGGGGACGCCCGGGTGCAGCGGATGCGCCGGTCCGCCGGTCGCGCCCGGCCCCGCTCGGCGCGGTGTCCGCAGGCTCCGCTGCGTAGCCCTCCCACCACCGAGCGGCACGAACAGTTGATTGACAGATTTCTTTATTTACGCATGTCTTGATGAAGAGATCCTTCGTCACCAGGATGCTCCCAGGCGCCCGGACACCGGGCGTCCACCGTGTCGCCTCACCCCATAAGGAGCGTCGGGACAGTGTCACCACGACGATGGCGAATGGCCGCGGTCGGCCTGGCGGTCGGCCTCACCCTGCCGATCGGCGCCGCGGCGCCGGCCGCCGCCGCACCGGATTCCGCCGACGCGAAGGTCAGGGCGGTGGCCGCGAAGGTCGACAGGAAGGTCACCACCCGGCTCGCCCGCGAGAGCAGGGCCAGCTACTGGGTCTTCCTGGACAGCAAGGCCGACCTGTCCGGCGCGGCCAGCCTGCGCGGCAAGACGGAGAAGGCCGCCCACGTGCACCGCGCCAAGACCGCCCACGCCGAGCGCAGCCAGGCCGGGCTACGCGCCATGCTGACCCGCGAGGGCGCGGAGTTCACCCCGTTCTGGCTGGTCAACGCGATCAGGGTGACCGGCGACGCCGAGCTGCTCGGTGACCTCGCCGTGCGCACCGACGTCGCCGAGATCCTCGCCGACGACCCGGTCGAGATCCCGAAGCCGCTGCCCGGCGAGACCGTCCCCACCACCGACGCCACCGAGTGGAACATCGACCGGATCAACGCGCCGCGGGTCTGGAACGAGCTGAACGTACGCGGCGAGGGCATCGTGGTCGCCAACATCGACAGCGGCGTCGACGTCACCCACCCCGCCGTGGCGGCCAGCTACCGGGGGCGCAACGGTGACGGCACCCTCGACCACAACTACAACTGGTTCGACCCGGCCGACGTCTGCCCCACCGACGCCCCGTGCGACAACAACAACCACGGCACGCACACCATGGGCACGATGGTCGGCTCGGACGGCGCCAACGTGATCGGCGTGGCCCCGGGCGCCCGGTGGATCGCCGCCAAGGGCTGCGAGACCAGCGGCTGCTCGCGGGCGTCGCTGCTCGCCTCCGGCCAGTGGGTCGTCGCCCCCACCGACCTCGACGGCGCCAACCCGCGCCCCGACCTCGCCCCGGACGTCGTGAACAACTCCTGGGGCTCCAGCGCGTACGACCCGTGGTACACCGAGATCGTCTCGTCGTGGGTGGCCGCCGGCATCTTCCCGGCCTTCTCAAACGGCAACAGCGGCCCGAGCTGCAACACCTCGGGCAGCCCCGGGTCGTACACGATCAGCTACAGCTCCGGCGCGTTCGACGTGAACAACGCGATCGCCAGCTTCTCCAGCCGGGGCACCGGCGAGAACGGCGACATCAAGCCGAACATCGCCGCGCCGGGCGCCAACGTCCGCTCCTCGGTGCCGGGCGGCTACTCGGCACTCAGCGGCACGTCGATGGCCTCCCCGCACACCGCGGCGACCGTGGCCCTGATGTGGTCGGCCTCGCCGGCCCTGCAGGGTGACGTCGCCGAGACCAAACGTATCCTCGACGACACCGCGATCGACGTCGACGCGCTCACCTGCGGCGGCACCGTCGACGACAACAACGTCTTCGGCGAGGGCCGGCTCGACGCGTACGCGGCGGTCGACGCCACCCCCCGGGGCGCCCTCGGCGCACTGGGCGGCCGGGTCAGCTCCGGCGGCAGCCCGCTGGCCGGGGCGGACGTGACGGTCACCGGCCCGATGACCCGCGTCACCAGCACCGGCGCCGACGGCTCCTACGCGCTCGACCGGCTGATGGTGGGCAGCTACACGGTCTCGGTGAGCAAGTTCGGCTACACCACGGCAACGACCTCGGTGACGATCACCGAGAACCAGACGGCGGACGCGGACGTCGCCCTCGAGGCGGCCCCCTCGGCCACGCTCAGCGGCACGGTGCGCACCTCGAACGGCACGGCCGGCGGCGCCACCGTCGCCGTTCTCGGCACCCCGCTGACCGCCACCGCCGACGCCGACGGGCGCTACTCCGTGACCGTGCCGCACGGCACGTACGACGTCCGCTTCGCGCACACGTACCGCTGCTCGGACGAGGTGACCAGCCCGGCGCAGGTCGGCGCGGACACCGTCCTGGACGTCACCCTGCCCGACCGGGTCGACTCCTTCGGGTACGCCTGCGGCCCGGCCGGCGGCTCGTTCGTCGCCGGCACCCAGCTGCTGGAGACGTTGACCGGTGACAACAAGTCCGTCCCCGTCACGCTGCCCTTCCGGGTCCCGCTCTACGGCAACTCCTACCGGCAGGCGTGGGTGAGCACCAACGGCGTGCTCGGCTTCGGCACCTCGTCTACCAGCCGTCTCAACACCGCCCTGCCGAACACCACCAACCCCGACCTGGCGCTCTTCCCGTTCTGGGACGACCTCTACGTGGAGGAGGATTCGGGGGTCTACACCGCCGTCACGGGTGCCGCGCCGCGCCGCACGTTCCTGGTGGAGTGGCGCAACGTGTCGATCTTCGCCGACCGCTCGATGCGGCTGACCTTCAGCGCCGCCATCGGTGAGGACGGCTCGATCACCTACCGGTACGCCGACATCGACGGCGACGGCGCGGAGACCGGCACCGGCGCGACGATCGGCCTGGAGAACGTCGACGGCACCGTCGGCTTCGAGTACTCGTACAACGCCCCGGCGGTCGCCGACGGCACGGCGATCACGTTCCGCACCACCCGCAGCGGGGTGCTCTCCGGCGTGGTCACCGACGCCAACGACGGGCGCCCGGTCGCCGGGGCCACCGTGACCGCCCGGGTGGGCGACGCGACGGCCACCCAGACCACGGAGGCCGACGGCACGTACCTGATCCAGTCCCCCGCCGGCACGGTCGGGTTCACCATCGACAAGCAGCACTACGAGGCGGCGTCGGGCTCGGTGGCCGTGCAGGCCGGCGCGGCCGAGGTCCGTTCGGCGGCGCTGCGTACCGCACGCGTCGGCACCCCGACGAGCGAACTGACGGTCGTCTCGGGGGCCGAGCAGACCCGGAGCCGACAGGTCACCCTGAGCAACACGGGGGTGCTCGGCACCGACGTCACGGTCACCGAGCTGAACTCCGACGGCACGCCGCAGGACGTCAGCTGGCTCGACCTGTCGGGTGCCACTGTCACCCTGGGCAGCGGCGGCCGGCACACCGTCGGCGTGGCGACCAGCACCGCCGGCCTGGCCCCCGGCAGCTTCCACCAGGCCAGGCTGCGGATCTCCTCGGCCAGCGGGCGCCAGCCCGTCCTGGACGTCCCGGTCACCCTGGTGGTGCCGCGTACCACCCTGGCGGTCGACGCCGGCGCGACGTCGGCCCGGGCCGACGTCGAGGGCCAGACCTGGTCGCCGGACCGGGCCTGGAGCGCCGGCGGCGCCGGCTACCTCGGCACGTCCAGCCGCCGGACGACCAGCACCCCGATCACCGGCACCAACGATCCGGCCCGCTTCACCAGCCAGCGGGAAGGGATGTACGAGTACCGCGTCGACGGTCTCGCGGACGGCCACTACACGGTGGAGCTGGACTTCGCCGAGGTGAAGCGGCAGTCCCCGGACCGGCGGGTCTTCGACGTGCTGATCGAGGGCCAGGAGGTGCTGCCGTCGCTGGACGTGGCCGGTGAGGTGGGCAGCTACGCCGCGCTGAGCCGGACGTACACGGTGCGGGTGGTCGACGGCCAGCTCAACGTGCGGTTCGTGACGCACAAGGGCTACAGCGTGCCGATCGTGAACGCGCTGCGCGTCACCGACCGGCCGGACCTGCTGTCCTGACGGTCGTACGAGAAACGGGGCCCGGCCGGTGACGGCCGGGCCCCGCCCGTGTGGACCGCGGGGCGCTCAGCCCTCGTCGCGCGCCAGCAGCCCGGCCCGCCGCGTCGTCAGCGCGGGCAGGTCGACGGAGACCTTCCAGGGCCGCTCGGTGACGAAGAGGTCCTCGGTGTGGGTCAGCACCTCGTACTCGCCGGTGGGGCCGAGCGTGTACTCCGTCAGGGTCATCCGCTCGTGCAGCGGGTCGACCACCCAGTACGTCCGCACCCCGGCGTGCGCGTAGACCTTCGCCTTGTCGTAGAGGTCACGGAACGTCGAGGTCGGCGAGAGTACCTCGACGGCCAGCAGCGCGTCCTCGACGGGGACGGGCGAGCGGTCGGCGTGCTCGCGGCGGATGGCGACCACGTCGGGGCGCGGCTCGTTGCGGCGATCGATGCGCATCGACAGGTCGATACTCACCAGGTATTCGGTGGGGCAGTTGACCCGGAGCGCGAGCAGCAGCTCGACGCAGAGGTCCTGGTGCACGGCGGTGGGGGACGGCACGATCAACCTTCCGTTGACCAACTCGTACGGAAGGTCCTTCGGCAGGTCACCGAGGTCGTCGACCGTCCACTCCGACCGCTCGGGCAGGATGGGTGCCACGGTCATGACTCCTCCTTCCAGGGGCGACATCACCCTAGGCAAGGATCATGTCACCCGCGGTCAGCGACACACCTCAGCGGGGCCGGCCGTCGCCGCCCTTGCCGAGCTTGTTGAAGTCGATCTTCGGCAGCTTGAAGCCCGGCGGGAGGCCCTGGCCGCCGGCCAGGTCGTTCGGGTCCATGCCCGGCGGGAGCTGCGGCATCCCGCCCGGGAAGCCGCCCGGCATCCCGGCGCCCGCCCCGGCGCGCGGCCGGTTGCCGCCCTTGGTGCCCTTGCGCTTGTTCTTCGGCGACTTGGTCGCCTTGCGCCGGCCGCCGCCCGGCAGGCCCATCATGCCGCCCATCTGCTTCATCATCTTCTGCGCGTCGGCGAAGCGGTTGAGCAGCTGGTTGACGTCCATCACCGTGACGCCGGAGCCGTTGGCGATGCGGGCCCGGCGCGAGCCGTTGATGATCTTCGGGTTGGTGCGCTCGGCGGGGGTCATCGACCGGATGATCGCGGTGACCCGGTCGAAGTGCTTGTCGTCGACCTCGGCGAGCTGGTCCTTCATCTGCCCCATGCCCGGCATCATGGCCAGCACGTTGGCGATGGGGCCCATCCGCCGGACCGCGATGAGCTGGTCGAGGAAGTCCTCCAGGGTGAACTGCTCGCCGCCCATCAGCTTGGCGGTCATCTTCTCCTTCTGATCGGTGTCGAAGGCCTGCTCGGCCTGCTCGATCAGAGTGAGGACGTCGCCCATGCCGAGGATCCGGCTGGCCATCCGGTCGGGGTGGAAGACGTCGAAGTCCTCCAGCTTCTCGCCGGTGGAGGCGAAGAGGATCGGCTGCCCGGTGACCTCCCGGACCGACAGCGCGGCGCCACCGCGGGCGTCGCCGTCGAGCTTGGAGAGGACCACGCCGGTGATGCCCACGCCGTCGCGGAACGCCTCGGCGGTGCGCACCGCGTCCTGGCCGACCATGGCGTCGATGACGAAGATGACCTCGTCCGGCTCGACCGCGTCGCGGATGTCGGCGGCCTGCTGCATCATCTCGGCGTCGATGCCGAGCCGGCCGGCGGTGTCGACGATGACGATGTCCCGGGCGGCCCGCTTCGCGTGCTCGATCGAGGCGCGCGCCACCTGCACCGGGTCGCCGGTGCCGTTGCCGGGCTCGGGGGCGTACACCTCGACGCCGGCACGGCCACCGAGCACCTGGAGCTGCCCGACGGCGTTGGGGCGCTGGAGGTCGGCGGCGACCAGCAGCGGCTGGTGGCCCTGGGCCTTGAGCCAGCGGGCCAGCTTGCCGGCGAGGGTGGTCTTACCGGAGCCCTGGAGGCCGGCGAGCATGATCACCGTCGGCGGCTGCTTGGCGAACTGGAGCCGCCGCCCCTCGCCACCGAGGACGTTGATCAGCTCCTCGTTGACGATCTTGATGATCTGCTGCGCCGGGTTGAGCGCCTGGGAGACCTCGGAGCCGCGCGCCCGCTCCTTGACGTTGGCGATGAAGCCCTTGACCACCGGCAGCGCGACGTCCGCCTCCAGCAGCGCGAGGCGGATCTCGCGCGCGGTGGCGTCGATGTCGGCGTCGGTGAGCCGACCCTTGCCGCGGAGCTTGGTGAAGATCCCGGACAGGCGGTCACTCAAGGTGTCAAACACGCGAACATCCCGTTTGTCAGTGTTCCGGCGGGCACATCGGCGACCGGGCGAGGTGTCCGGCCACCGCTAGGGTAGCCGGCCGGGCCGCACGGCCGCTCCGGGCCGGGCGCAGCTAACCCGGCCGTACGACGTAGCAGGCCACCCACTCCCGCCACCACACCCACTCCCGCCACCGCCCGGGCCGCCCCGGCCACCCGGCACTTCCACCCGGGCCGTCCGGGCGGGACGATCAAGATCGCGGGGCCGGGAGGAGAAAGGAGTCGGGCGCCCGACGTTAACAGGGGGCCCTTCCTCTACCTCAGGCGTTAACAGGGGGCCCTTCCTTACACGGCGGCCAGCACCGCGGCCTCCAGACGGGCCCGGGTGGCGTCGTCCGGCCAGCCGCCGACGAGGTAGAAGGCGTCCACCACGTCGCCGCCGAGGGTGGAGATGCGGGCCGCGCGCACCTGGGCACCGGCGTCGTCGAGGGCGCAGGTGACCCGGTAGAGCAGGCCCGCCGCGTCGGCGGCGCGCAGCTCCAGCAGCACGGCGTCGGTGGCCGCCTCGCGGTGCCAGACCACCCGGGGCGCGGCCGGACCGGACCGCGCCGCCAGGGCCCGGCCGCGCAGCCGCTGGGTGACCGAGACGTCGCCGTTCACCGCGCGGCGCAGGTCGGCGCCGAGGGCGATCGGGTCGGGCGCGAGGCCGTACCGGGGCTGCACGCGGCACTCGACCAGGGCCCGGCCGTCGACGGTGGAGGCGTCGGCGGAGAGCACCTCCAGCCGGTGCAGCGCCAGGCAGCCGGCCACCGTCGCGAGCAGGCCGCGCCGGTCCGCCGCGGCCACCGCCACCCGGTCGGCCGTCAGGTGTACGACCGGCAGGGGCCCCGCCAGCAGGGCCGGGTCGGGGGCGGGCGGGGCGGGCAGCGCGCCCGTGTCCAGCGCGGTCCGTACCCGGGTGACCAACTCGGCGACCAGTCGCCCCTTCCAGTCCGACCAGGCGGCCGGGCCGGTGGCGGCGGCGTCGGCCCGCACCAGGGCGTGCAGCAGGTCCAGCGTGGTCGGGTCGCCGACCCGCTCGGCCACCCCGGCGATGGTGACCGGGTCGGCCAGGTCCCGCCGGGTGGCCACGTCGGGCAGGAGCAGGTGCAGCCGGACCAGCGTGCCGATCAGCGCCACCTCCGGCGCGGGCAGGCCGATCCGGGCGGCCACCGCCTCCGCCAGCGGCACCCCGACCGTGCTGTGGTCGCCGGGAAGCCCCTTGCCGACGTCGTGCAGGAGGGCGCCGAGCAGCAGCAGGTCGGGGCGGTCCACCTCGCGGGTGTGCCGGCTGGCCTCGTACGCGGTCTGCACGAGGTGCCGGTCGAGGGTGAACCGGTGCACCGGGTTGTGCTGCGGGAGGCTGCGCAGCCGGGTCCACTCGGGCAGCCAGCCCTCGATCAGCCCGTACCGGTCGCAGGTCTCCCAGGCCGGCACCAGGCCGGCACCGGCGCCGAGCAGGGTGATCAGCGCGGCCCGGGCCTCGGCCGGCCACGGCGCCGGCAGCGGCGGGCAGTACACGGCCAGCCACTCGCAGGTGGCCCGGGCGATCGGCAGCCGGGTGACGGCCGCGGCGGCGGCGACCCGCAGCGACAGGCTCGGGTCGGGGCGTGCCCCGATCGCGGTGCGGGCCAGCACCAGCTCCCCGTCGTGCTCGACGACGTCCCGGGCGACCGGTCGGCGCAGCGGGCGCCCGTCGGCGCCCCGACGGCGGCCGGAGCGGAGCCGGTCGGCGGCGCGGAAGGCGTCGTCGAGGGCGTGGCTGACGGTCCGGGCGTCCCCGGCGACCCGGCGCAGCAGCGCGTCGCCGTCGCCGATCCACTCGGCGGCGCCGGCCCGCGGCGCGCCGCCGGACGCGCCGGGTGGGAGCAGGCGCGGGGCGCCGGGTGGAAGCGGGCCCGGGGTGTGCGGCGAAGGCGGGCCCGGGGCGTGCGGCGAAGGCGGGCCCGGGGCGTGCGGCGAAGGCGGGCCCGGGGTGTCGGACCCGCCAGCCGGTGGCTGCCGGAGCCCGAGCAGCGCGGCGACGCCGTCGCGTTCCTGGGCGACCAGCCGGTCGACCCGGCGGCCGGCCTGCCGGTGCAGCGCGTCGCGGGTGTCGAGCAGCCGCAGGTGCGCGGCGCGGACGGCGGGGCGCAGCGCGTCGGTGATCCCGGCGGCGGCGATCGCCCGCAGGATGCCCACGTCGCGCAGCCCGCCGGCCGCCTCCTTCAGGTCGCCCTCCAGCAGGAACGCCAGCTCGCCGTGGGCGGCCCAGCGGGCGGCGGTGATCTCGCGGAGCGCCGGGAGCTGGCGTACGGCGGTGCGCCGCCAGTGGTCGGCGGCGGTGCGGACGAGGGTGTCCGCGAGCGCGGTGTCCCCGGCGAGCAGCCGCGCGTCGAGCAGCCCGAGGGCCACCTTCACGTCGTCCTGGGCGACGGAGAGCGCCTCGGGGACGGTCCGGACGGAGTGGTCCAGCCGCAGCCCGGCGTCCCACACGGGATACCAGAGCGAGGCGGCCAGTTCTTCCACGCCGGGCACCCCGGCGTGCAGCAGGACGAGGTCGAGGTCCCCGTGCGGCGCGCACTGCCGGCGGCCCAGCCCGCCGACGGCGACCAGCGCCACCCCGGGCCGCTGCGGCAGCAGTCCGCGCAGCCACCGGTCGTACGCGTCGGCCCGCGTGGCCCGCGCCGTCGCCCCGATGCCGCCGTCGACGCCGACGACCTCGTCGACCAGGAGTGCGGCGGCACCGTCGCCGGTGTGTCCCGACGCGTTCTTCCTGGTCGACGAGGTCATGTCGGTGGGTGGCCGGTCAGAGCGCGTCGAGGCCGCGCTCGCCGGTGCGGACCCGGACGACCTCCTCGACGGCGGTCACCCAGACCTTCCCGTCGCCGATCTTGCCGGTCCGGGCGGCGCCGACGACGGCGTCCACGATCTTGTCGACGTCGATCTCGTCGGTGAGCACCTCCACCCGGATCTTGGGCAGGAACTCGACCGTGTACTCGGCACCCCGGTAGACCTCGGTGTGCCCCTTCTGCCGCCCGTAGCCCTGGACCTCACTGACGGTCAGGCCGGCCACGCCGAGGGCGTGCAGGGCCTCCTTCACCGCGTCCAGCTGGTACGGCTTGATGACCGCGGTCACCAGCTTCATGTCCAACCCCTCCATCCCAGGAACGTTAACGGGCGACCTTCTCGGCGGCGGACCCGGCGGCCGGCTCGACCGGCTCGGCAGCCGCAGCCGGCTCGGCAGGCGCGGTGGGCGCGGCCGCCGGCTCCGTCGCCGGCCTGGCGGCGGTCAGCCCGGCCATCGCGAACGCGCTGCCCCCGCCGCTGCCGGCGGCCGGCGACAGGTCGTAGCCGCTCTCGGCGTGCTCGGCGATGTCGATGCCGCCGACCTCGTCCTCGGCCCGCAGGCGGAAGCCGATCGTCTTCTCGATGCCGAAGGCGAGCACCCAGGCCACCGCGAAGGACCAGACGGTGACGATCAGGCCGGCCAGGGCCTGCCGGCCGAGCTGGGTCACCCCGCCGCCGTAGAAGAGCCCGTCGGAGGCACCGATCACGTCGCTGATCGCGCCGTTGACCGAGTTGGTGGCGAAGAGGCCGAGCCAGAGCGAGCCGATCCAGCCGCCGACGAAGTGCACGCCGACCACGTCGAGCGAGTCGTCGTAGCCGAGCTTGTACTTGAGGCTGATCGCCAGCGCGCAGACCGCCCCGGCGACGAGGCCGAGCAGCACCGCCGCCCAGGGGGCGATGAAGCCGCAGGCCGGGGTGATGGCGACCAGGCCGGCGATGGCGCCGGACGAGGCGCCGACCAGGGTCGGCTTCCTGTCCTTGATCCATTCGACGACGATCCAGCCGAGCACGGCGGCGGCCGTGGCGAGCTGGGTGTTGATGAAGGCCAGGCCGGCGACCGAGTCGACGGTGAGCTCGGAACCGGCGTTGAAGCCGAACCAGCCGAACCAGAGCAGCCCGGCGCCGAGCGCGACGAGCGGGATGTTGTGCGGCTTCATGCCCTCCCGGGGCCAGCCGAGCCGCTTGCCCAGCACCAGCACCAGGGCCAGGGCCGCCGCGCCGGCGTTGATGTGCACGGCGGTGCCGCCGGCGAAGTCGAGCGCGTGCAGGTCGCCGCCGATGATGCCGCCGCCCCACACCCAGTGCGCGACCGGGAAGTAGACGAGCGTCGCCCAGCCGAACGCGAAGAGCAGCCAGCCGGCGAACTTCGCCCGGTCGGAGATCGCGCCGCTGATCAGCGCGACGGTGATCACGGCGAACATCATCTGGAAGGCCATGAACACGTAGAGCGGGACGCCGATGCCGCTCGGGTTCTCCGCCGTCGCGCCCCAGAGGTCGGTCTCGGCGAGGAAGGTCTTGGTGCCGAGGTAGGCGCCCGGGTCGCCCCAGAGCCCGTTGACATCGCTGCCGAACGCGATGCTGAAACCGTAGAACCACCACAAGACAGAGATGAGCCCGATCGCGGAGAAGCTCATCATCATCATGTTCAGTACACCCTTGGACCGGTTGAGGCCGCCGTAGAACAGCGCCAGTCCGGGCGTCATGAGCAGCACGAGCGCCGTCGACACCAGCAACCACACGGTGTTGCCGGAATCGAGCGTGGGTGCCTCAGGCACGCTGGCCTCCTAAAGGTGAAGTTCCCTCCTTCCCGGCTTCCGGGGCAGCGTCGCCCGTACGCCGGATGGGCGGAAGCCTGCTCGCTCCCTGTTTCCCCCAGCGTCACCCGTCGGTTTCCGAACGGTGACGGGTTGTTTCGGACGTGTGAAGAGAAGCTCACCGCCGGCCGGCGCGGCCGACAGCACGGACCGCTCAGCGCAGCGCGTACTCCAGGGCGTTGCGCTCGTAGTCGAGCAGCCGCAGGTCCCGCATCGGCCGGCGCAGGTGCCCCTTGTGCACGATCCGGACGAAGGCCGGCTCACCGGCGGCGGCCATCCGGCGGATACCCTCCACGTGGTCCACGATCCGCTTGCGGATGGTCCGGATGAGCCGGTGCCGGTCCCGGGGGATGAGCCCGTACGCGTCGGCGAAGAGGCGCAGCCGGCGCGGCCGGTCGGGGTGCTTCCAGCCGAGCGTGATCGAGTCCCGGTCGGAGAAGATCGGCACCCAGGTCCAGGCCGCGTACGCCACGTCGTAGATCCGGGCGCCGGGCGAGGCGAGGTCGAAGTCGATCAGCCCCAGGGTGCCGTCGGGCCGCCAGATCACGTTGTGCGGGGCGGCGTCGTGGTGGCAGATCACCTCGGTGTCCGGCGGCGGCGGTCCGAACGAGCGCCACACCGCACCCGGCGGCGGGACGAAGCCGTACTGGGCGTCGTGGAACATCCGGAGCATGGTGGCGACGGTCACCAGCGCCTCGTCGGTGACCCAGTGCGGGGCCAGCGGGTACTCCCCGCACTCCCCCTCCAGGTACGACAGGACCTCCCGGTTGCGCTCGTCCATGCCGAGCGCGCGGGGGGCGCCGGTGAACCCGACGTACTCCAGGTGGCGCAGCAGGGCGTGCACCGAGGGCGTCCACGGCCCGGCGTTGCGCCGGACCGTGTCGCCGACCCGGACGACGGTGCTGACGTTCCCGCCGTGCAGCGGGATCTCCTGCGAAGTCACGTACGGTCTCCCGAGGCCCGTCGACGGGTGGCTGGGGTCGCGCCACCCGGCGTAGGCGCGATCGTCGGTCGTCACTGCGAGGTTACGCGTCCCGGGCGAGCGGCTCGGTACCGAGCAGCGCGTCGACGAACTGGGCGGGGTCGAACGGGGCCAGGTCGTCCTTGCCCTCGCCGAGCCCGACCAGCTTGACCGGGATGCCCAGCTTGCGCTGCACGGCGATCACGATGCCGCCCTTGGCGGTGCCGTCGAGCTTGCTGAGCACGACACCGGTCACGTTGACCACCTCGGTGAAGACCCGGGCCTGCTCCAGCCCGTTCTGCCCGGTGGTGGCGTCGAGGATCAGCAGTGTCTCGTCGATCGGGCCGTGCTTCTCCACCACCCGCTTGACCTTGCCCAGCTCGTCCATCAGGCCGATCTTGTTCTGGAGACGCCCAGCGGTGTCGATGAGCACGGTGTCCACGCCGGTGTCGATGCCCCGCTTGACGGCGTCGAAGGCCACGCTGGCCGGGTCGGCCGCCTCCGGGCCCCGCACGGTCTCCGCGCCGACCCGACCGCCCCAGGTCTCCAGCTGGTCCGCGGCGGCGGCCCGGAAGGTGTCGGCGGCGCCGAGCAGCACGCTGCGGCCGTCGGCGACGAGCACCCGGGCGATCTTGCCGCAGGTGGTGGTCTTGCCCGCGCCGTTGACGCCGACCACCAGCACGACCGCCGGCACACCCTCCTTGGGCGCGGTCCGCAGGGACCGGTCCAGGGTCGGGTCGAGCGCGTTGACCAGCTCGGCGGCGAGCAGGGCGCGCAGCTCGCTGCCGGAGCGGGTGCCGAGGACCCGGGTCCGCTCGCGCAGCCGGTCGACGATGTCGCGGGTGGCGTCGACGCCGACGTCGGCGGTGATCAGGCTGTCCTCGATCTCCTCCCACGTGTCCTCGTCGAGGTGGTCGCGGCTGAGCAGGCCGAGCAGGCTCTTGCCGAAGACGTTCTGCGAGCGGGACAGCCGGGAGCGCAGCCGGACCAGCCGGCCGGCGGTCGGCTCGGGGACCTCCAGCACCGGTGCCGGGGCCTCCACCACCGGCGGCTCCACCAGGATCCCGGTGGACAGCTCGGCCTCCGGTGCCTGGACCGGCGGGCCAGCCAGGTCCTCCTCGGCCCGGGTGTCGACCTCCGTCTTCGGCAGCGGCGGCTCCGGTCGCCGGCGCAGCCGCGGCACGACCAGCCCGATGCCGCCAAGGATCAGCACGCCGAGCAGGGCGAGCGCGATGAGGAGGTATTCGGTCATGCCGGAATCCTGTCAGATGCCGGCGGAGCTGTCCCAGCCACCGCTCCCGACCGCGTCCAGGGAGGCCGGCGGTAGGCTCGATCACAGCCAGCAGTGGTGCGACCGCCGGCCGGGTAGTAAAGATGAAGTCCGCTCATCTGGAGGTCGACCATGCCCGCGGCACACCTGCTCATCGGCCCGTTGCTCCGCAGGGTGGTCGGCACGTCGGCCACCGTCTGGGTGGAGACCAGCGCGCCCGCGGTGGTCACCGTCCGCACCGCCGACGGCGCCGGGGGCACCGCCCCCACCTTCTCGGCGTACGACCATCACTACGCCCTCGTCGTCGTGGAGGGGCTCACCCCCGACAGCGCCACCACCTACGAGGTGCTGATCGACGACGAGGTCGCCTGGCCGGTGCCGAAGAGCAACTTCCCGCCCAGCGTGATCCGCACCCGGGCGGCCGACGACCTCGAACAGCCGGTCCGGCTGGTCTTCGGTTCCTGCCGGGAGACCACCCAGCACGCCACCACCCGGCGGCTGCCCCCGGACGCCCTCGACGCGTACGCCCGGCGGCTGATGGCCGACCCGGCCGCGACCGACGTGCCCGACCTGCTGGTGCTCCTCGGCGACCAGGTCTACGCGGACGTGACCTCCCCCACGGTCCGGCGGCTGCTCAAGCGGCGCCGCCGCCGGCCCAAGGGCGCGCCGGGCGACCAGGTGGTCAGCTTCGACGAGTACACGAAGCTCTACCTGGAGTCCTGGCGGGACCCGGAGATCCGCTGGCTGTTCTCCACCGTGCCGAGCGTGATGATCTTCGACGACCACGAGGTCATCGACGACTGGAACACCTCGGCCTCCTGGCGCTCCGACATGCGCGAGCAGCCGTGGTGGGCGGAGCGGATCACCAGCGGCCTCGCCTCGTACTGGGTCTACCAGCACCTGGGCAACCTCTCCCCCGACGAGATCGCCGCCGACCCGGTCTACGCCAAGGTCGTCGCGGCGGAGGACGCCACCGGCGTGCTGCGCGAGTTCGGGCAGCGGGTCGACACCGAGGCCGACCTCGCCCACGACACCGAGCGGTGGCGCGCCGTGCAGTACCAGTGGAGCTACGCGCTGGACCTGGGCCGGACCCGGCTGGTCATGCTCGACAACCGGTGCAGCCGGGTGCTGGAGCCGGGCCAGCGGGCGATGCTGCCCCCGGGCGAGTGGTCGTGGTTCCTCGACCGCGCCCACGGCGTCTACGACCACCTCGTCGTCGGCGCCTCCCTGCCGTGGCTGCTGCCGCCCGGCATCCACCACGTGGAGGCGTGGAACGAGAAGCTGGCCGACTCGCGGCGGCCCTGGGTCGCCCGGCTGGCCGAGAAGCTGCGCCGGGGGCTGGACCTGGAGCACTGGGCCGCGTTCCGCCGTTCCTTCGACGCGCTCGGCGCGCTCTTCGCCCGCCTCGGCAGCGGCACCCCCGGCGATCCCGGCGAGCGCGTCGGGGCCGGCCCGGCGTACGCGCCACCGGCGTCGATCAGCGTGCTCTCCGGCGACGTGCACCACTCGTACGTGGCGCGGGCGCGGTTCGACGACCGCAGCGTGGTCACGCCGGTGCACCAGCTCACCTGCTCGCCCATCCACAACCAGGTCCCGGCCGGGATGCGCCCGCTGATGAAGCTGGGCTGGTCGTCCGGGCCGTCCGGGGCCACCCGGGCGCTGGCCCGCACCGCCGGCGTACGCCGCCCACCGTTCCGCTGGAAGCGGCTGGCCGGGCCGTACTTCGGCAACGCGGTCGCCACGCTGGTGCACGCCGGCCGGACGGCCGAGGTGACGATCGAGGGCACCACCAGCGACGGCCACCTGCGCGAGGTCATGCGGCAGCGCCTGACCCCCGGCGGGTGAGCCTCCCGCCGCGCCCCGGCCTGCCCGCCCGCGCCGGGCGGGCAGCCACCCACGCGCCGCCGGTGGCCACGCGCCCCGATAAACCGCTCGCCGGTTGTCGGAGGTGCCAGCCAGGATGACCGGCATGACCTGGCGAGCACCGGAGATCACCCGGACCCCCGAGCCCTACGTCGGCGACGAGCGCACCATGCTGGAGGGCTGGCTGGACTACCACCGGCAGACCCTGCTGCTCAAGTGCGCCGGGCTGACCGCCGAACAACTGAAGACGCCCAGCGTCGAGCCCTCCGGGCTCACCCTGCTCGGCCTGGTCCGGCACCTGGCCGAGGTCGAGGCCTGGTGGTTCCGGGAGAACCTCGCCGGCCAGCAGGTCGACTACCCCTACTTCACGCCCGACAACCCGGACGCCGACCACGACGTCAGCACCGCCGACGCCGAGGCCGACCTCGCCACCTTCCACCGGGAGGTGGCGCTGGCCCGAGCCGCCGCCGCCGGCCGGTCGCTCGACGAGACCTTCACCGAGGTCGGCCCGAAGCGCCGGACGTTCAACCTGCGCTGGATCTACGTGCACATGATCGAGGAGTACGCCCGGCACAACGGCCACGCCGACCTGATCCGCGAACGCATCGACGGCGTCACGGGCGAGTAGCCCTCGCCGGGGCGGGCCGGAAACCGGTCAGTACGCCAGGGCGGCCCGCGCGTACCGCAGGTCGGCCGGGCCGCTCCAGCGCAGCGCCGACAGGCCGGCGACCCGGGCGCCCCGGATCGCCCAGTCCTCGTCGTCGAGGAAGAGCACCCGGGCCGCCGGGGTCTCCAGGGCCTCGCAGGCCGCCTGGAAGTACTCCTTCGCCGGCTTGTTCACCCCGACCCTGGACGAGTTGACCACCACGTCGAACTCGTCCGTCAGGTCGAGCGCGGCGAGGTCGGCGTCGAGCAGGTCCGTGGCGTTCGTGCCGAGGCCGACGCGGATGCCGCCGGCCCGCGCCTCGCGGACGAAGCCGAGCACCTCGGGGTCCACCTCGCCCCGGTAACGCTGCCACTGCTCCACGGCGGCCCGGGCCCGCTCGGGGCCACCCACGGAGTCGGCCAGCGCGTCGGCCACGCTGCTCATCCAGTCGGCGTGGCTGACCCGCCCGGTCAGCACCGGCTGGAGCCGCCCCCACTGCATGGCGATCTCGGTGAGTACGCCGCCGGACAGGCCGTACTCCCGCTCCACCCCGGCGGCCACCGCCGGGTCCCACCGGCGCAGGACGCCGTCGAAGTCCACCAGGAGCGCCGTCGCCCGTTCCCGACCCACTACTCGTTCTCCTCGCCGCGGCCACGCCGCTCGTCCCCGTCGGCCCGGTTGAGCCGTTGGCTGATCACCTGGGTCACCCCGTTACGCATGGTCACGCCGTACAGGGCGTCGGCGACCTCCATCGTCCGCTTCTGGTGCGTGATGACGATGAGCTGGCTCTTCTCCCGCAACTGGGCCAGCAGCGTGATCAGCCGTCCCAGGTTGACGTCGTCGAGCGCCGCCTCCACCTCGTCCATGATGTAGAACGGGCTGGGCCGGGCCCGGAAGATGGCCACCAGCATCGCCACCGCCGTCAGCGAACGCTCGCCACCGGAGAGCAGCGACAGCCGCTTGATCTTCTTGCCCGGCGGGCGGGCCTCGACCTCGATGCCCGTGGTGAGCAGGTCGTCGGGGTCGGTGAGCACGAGCCGCCCCTCGCCGCCGGGGAAGAGCACGGTGAAGACCTGCTGGAACTCCCGGGCCGTGTCGGCGAACGCGCTGGCGAAGACCTCCAGGATCCGGTCGTCGACGTCCTTGACCACGGTGAGCAGGTCGCGGCGGGTGGCCTTGAGGTCCTCCAACTGCTCGGAGAGGAACTTGTAGCGCTCCTCCAGCGCGGCGAACTCCTCCAGCGCCAGCGGGTTCACCTTGCCGAGCAGGGCCAGCTCCCGCTCCGCCTTGGCGGCCCGCTTCTCCTGCACGGGCCGCTCGTAGCGGACCGGCTCGGGCACCGGCAGGCCGTCGCGTTCGGCCGCCGCCACGTCGGCCTGGGTGGGCGGGACGGGCTGGGTCGGGCCGTACTCGGCGACGAGGGTCTCCACGTCAAGGCCGAAGTCCTCGGCGGCCTTCGCCTCCAGCTGCTCGATGCGCAGCCGCTGCTCGGCACGGGCCACCTCGTCCCGGTGCACCTGGCTGGTCAGCCGCTCCAGCTCCGCGCCGAGCCGCTTGGCCGCGCCGCGTACCTCCTGGAGTTCGGCCTCGCGGGCGGCGCGTTCGCGCGCCACGGCGTCGCGGTGCTCCTCGGCCGCGGCGATCGAGGTGGCCAGCCGGGTGAGTGCCTCCCGGGCCCCGCCCGCCACGGCCCGGGCGATCCCCGCGCCCCGGGTGCGCGCCGCCCGCCGCGCCGCCGCGCGTTCCCGCGCGGCCCGCTCGGCGGTGGCCTGCCGGCGCAGGGAGTCCGCGCGGCCGGCGATCGAGGAGACCCGCTCCTCGGCGGTACGCACCGCGAGCCGGACCTCCATCTCGTTCTGCCGCGCCTGCGGCACCATCGCGGCGAGCTGGTCGCGGTCCTCCGTGGAGGGTTCCGCGTCGACGGGGGTCTCCTCGGCCAGCCGCAGCCGCTCCTCCAGCTCGGCCAGGGTGAGCAGGTCCCGCTCCCGGGCGGCCTCCGCGCGGGCCCGGGACTCGCCGAGCCGGTCGGTCTCCGCCTTCGCCGAGCGGGCCGCCGCGCCCAGCTCGGCCAGCCGGCGGGCGGCGGCGTTGCGGTGGCTCTCCGCCTCCCGCTTGGCGGCAGCGGCGTGTTGCACCGTCTCCTTGGCGGCGGCCACCTCGGCGCGGGCGTCGACGAGCTGTTCGCGCAGCTCCGCGCCGGTCTGCTCGGCGGCGAGCCGGTTCGAGCGGGCCTCCTCGACGGCGGCCTGCACCTCGATGAAGCTGGGCGCCTTGGCCGACCCGCCGGCCGCCGCGTACGCCCCGACCACGTCGCCGTCGGGGGTGACCGCGCGCAGCTCCGGGTTGCCGGCGACCACCTCGGCTGCGGCGGCGAGGTCGTCGACCAGCACCACGTCGCGCAGCGCCCGGTGCACCGCCGGGCGGAGCTGCGGGGAGCACTCCACCAGGTCGGGCGCCCAGCGGGCGCCGTCGGGCAGCTTCGGCCGCAGCGCGTCGGCGGGCCCGTCCATGCCCGGCCCGGCGGGGCTGCCGACCAGCAGGCCGGCGCGACCGGCGTCGGAGATCTTCAGCAGCCGCATGGCCTCGACCGCCTCGTCGACGCCGCTGACCGCGACCGCGTCGGCGAGCCCGCCGAGCGCGGCGGCGAGCGCGGCCTCCTGCCCGGGCGCGATCGTGAGCAGCCCGGCCAGGCTGCCCAGCAGGCCCGGGACCTCGTCGGCGCGGGCCAGCAGCGCGCCCGCGCCGTCCTTGCGGCGCAGGCCGAGGGCGAGCGCCTCCTCCCGGGCCTTCCAGGTGGCGGCGTCCTTCTCCGCCGCCCGCTCCGCGTCGGTCAGCGACCGCACGGTGGCCTGCGCCCGCTCCTGGGCGGCGACCGCCTCGGCGTGCCGGGCGTCGAGGTCCGCGTTGTCCCGGTCGGCCTCGGTGGACTGCTCGGCGACCGCGTCGAGTTCGGCCTGGGCCTGGTCGGCCCGGGCCAGCGCGTCGGCGTGCGCGGTGGCGAGCCGCTCGATCTCCTCGCCGGCGCTGGTGGTCCGGGCGCGGGCGGAGTTGACCTGACCGGTCAGCCGGGCCAGGCCCTCCCGCCGGTCGGCGATCGCCTTGGCCGCGGCGACCAGCTCGCGTTCGGCGGCGGCGAGCTGCCGCTCCAGCTCCTGGCGGTGCTCGACGGCCTCGGCCAGCCGGATCTGGTCGTCGGTGAGCGCGCCGCGCAGCTCCTCCTCCTGCTCGCGGATCCGCTCGGCCTCAGCCTCCAACTGCTCGGGGTCGCGACCGGGGCGCTCGTCGTCGGGGGTGGCGCTGAGGTGCCGCAGCCGTTCCCGGGCGAGCTGCTCGATGGAGCGGAACCGCTCGGAGAGGGCGGAGAGCTTGTACCAGGTGTCCTGGGCGGCGGCCAGCAGCGGCGCGTCCTCGGCGAGGGCCGCCTCCAGCTCGGCCAGCCGCGCCTGCACCTCGCTGTGTTCGGCTTCGACCTGCTCGCGCCGCTCGCGCACCGCGGTCTCGTCGGCGATCTCCCGGTCCAGGGTGGCACGCAGGGTGGCCAGGTCGTCGGCGAGCAGCCGCAGCCGGGCGTCACGCAGGTTGGCCTGGATCGCGGCGGCACGGCGGGCCACCTCCGCCTGCCGGCCCAGCGGCTTGAGCTGGCGGCGCAGCTCGGCGGTGAGGTCGGTGAGCCGGTTGAGGTTCGTCTGCATCGCGTCGAGCTTCCGCAGCGCCTTCTCCTTGCGCTTGCGGTGCTTGAGGACGCCGGCCGCCTCCTCGACGAACGACCGCCGGTCCTCCGGCTTGGCGTGCAGCATCCCGTCGAGTCGCCCCTGGCCGACGATGATGTGCATCTCCCGGCCGATGCCGGAGTCCGACAGCAGCTCCTGGATGTCGAGCAGCCGGCAGGTGTCGCCGTTGATCTCGTACTCGCTCTCACCGGAGCGGAACATCCGGCGGGTGATCGACACCTCGGTGTACTCGATCGGCAGCGCCCCGTCGGTGTTGTCGATCGTGAGGGTCACCTCGGCCCGGCCCAGCGGGGCCCGGCCGGCGGTGCCGGCGAAGATGACGTCCTCCATCTTGCCGCCGCGCAGCGCCTTGGCGCCCTGCTCGCCGAGCACCCAGGCGATGGCGTCGACGACGTTGGACTTGCCGGAGCCGTTGGGGCCGACCACGCAGGTGATCCCCGGCTCCAGCTTGAGCGTCGTCGCGGAGGCGAAGGACTTGAAGCCCTTCACCGTCAGGCTCTTGAGATGCACCTTCTCGATCCTCGTCCGGTGGCCGCCGTACCGTCGCCGGCTGCGCGGACCTGGGTGAACCCGCAGACTAACCCGGGAGCGGGAACCGCCGGGCACGCGACCCGCCTGGCGACCGCCGGGCGCCCGTCCCAGGGGGCCCGGGCCGGCCCGCCCGGGTGCGGCCCATCCGTCGGCCGGAGTCGTACGGGAATCGTCGCGGCGGGCCGCACAAGATCACGAATTGGTGCGGCGAAAAAGGATGCGGACAGAGCTGCGCGCCGGCACAGAAGTGTCGGCGCGCTCTTTTTGCGTGATGCGATTCAGTTTTGCGATCTGGAGATCAGGTCAGCGCGGGCTCGGCCAGACGGAGCAGATCGTCCGCCTCCGCCGCAGCCGCCGCGAGCCGATCGTTCTCGGCACGCAGCCGCGTGATCTCGAACTCCAGAGCCCGAACCGTGGTACGCAGTCGGGTGACCTCGTCGAGCAAACGCCGATCGGGCGCCGCACCTACGTGGCCGTACAGGGCCTTAGCCATGTTGACTCCTTGATATGCGCTGCCGGAAGGGCCGGCCAACGCGCGCCCAAATGTGTACGCGGCTGTCACCCCAGACGATTCTGGGCATGACCGGGCGCGACTGGCGACACCTACATATTGAGCCGACACCCCCTCTTTCGTCAAGTTCTCGCAGGCCGTAGATCATTTCCACGTCGACCTGTCCACTTGCCGGGGGGGCTGCCACAAGGCGCGGACACACTCTGTCCGGACACCTTGACTCTACGCCTCGGATCCCGGGAAGTCCCCACCCTGCCGACCGCCTTCCCCTTAACTCTTCCTTAGCCACGTTGCCGCTGTTCACGCCCGCCACGTAGCGTCACCCCGGCTCGCAACCGACCCCTTGGAGGCAGAGGCGTGTACGGCTGGACCGACCCGAACCACCCGGACGGCGCCGCACGGCACCGCGAGCAGCCGCTGGGCGAGGAGCCGCCGACCTGGCTCACCGACCGTCCGGAGCCGAGGTCCGCCTACCTCTTCGGGGACGACCCGGAGCAGCCCGCCGACGAGTGGCACCGCGACCAGCCGACCGCCCGCTGGCAGCCCGAGCCCGCCGCGCCGGCCGGGACCTGGCAGCCGCAGGCCACCGACGCGACCGCGACCTGGCGGCCCGAGCCCACCGACCGCTGGCAGGCCGAGCCGGACGCCCGCTGGGCCGCCGGGGCGGGCAGCCCGACGGACGGGGCGTACCCGGCGGAGCGCCCCTTCCCCGCGGACCGGACCGCCGGCGCCTGGCCGGCCGACGACCCGACCGCCCCCGTCGACCTCGCCGCGCTCCGGGCCGCCCCGGCCGCAACGGCGCCGGCCACCGCCGAGGGTCGCCACCGCCCCCGCCGCCGGTTCCCCCGCCCGCTGCTGATCGGCGGTGCCGCCGCGGCCGCCACGCTGGTGGTGAGCCTCGGCGTGGGCGCGGTCGCGCTGACCGGCGACGACCCGGCGACCGACCCCGCCGCCGTCGACGACACGATCGCCGCCGCTCCGGTACTGCCGGGCGGCGAGTCGACACCCGGCGACACGCTGGCCCCGCCCACCCCGAGCACCGCGCCGACCACCGCCAAGCCCACCCCGTCGGCCACGAAGAGCACCAGGCCGACGCCGGCGCGTACCACCGCGCCCTCGCGGCGCAGCGCCGAACGGAGCACGGCGCCGGCCGGCGGCGGCACGAAGGCCCCGGTCAGCAGCGGGGGCGGCAGCCAGGCCAGCCAGGTGGTCGCCCTGGTCAACGCCGAGCGCGCCAAGGCCGGCTGCGGCGCGGTGGGCGTCGACGACAAGCTGACGACCGCCGCCCAGCGGCACAGCCAGGACCAGGCCGACCACCGCGACATGTCGCACACGGGCAGCGACGGCAGCAACGTCGGGACCCGGCTGGACCGGGTCGGCTACTCCTGGCGCACCTACGGCGAGAACGTCGCCTGGAACCAGAAGACGCCGGCCGCCGTCATGGACGCCTGGATGAACAGCCCCGGCCACCGGGCCAACATCCTGAACTGCGCCTTCACCGAGATCGGCGTCGGCGTCGCCAACAGCAACGGGCCGTACTGGACGCAGGTCTTCGCCGCGCCGCGCTGAACGCGAGTCGTGGCCGGGGCCGTACTCGTTTGACCGGGTGAGGTACGCCGACCCGGCGTACCCGCTCCGGGCGGTGTGCCGCCGCCCGCGACCCGGGAGCTGCCGATGCGGATCCGGCCGCGTACGCGCGCCGTCGGGCGGGGCCCGCGCCGGGCCCTGCCGGCCTGCGTCGCGCTCGTCCTGCTGAGCGTGCTCGCCGCCTGCCGGCCGGACCTGGCCGCGCCCGGTGCCCCGACCGCCTGGCCAGCGGCGTCGGCGGGCCGGTGGCAGTGGCAGTGGCAGCTCAGCGGCGTGCTGGACCTCACCGTCGACGCCGACGTCTTCCTGCTCGACCCGGTCGCCACGACCGCCGCGCAGACCGCCGAGCTGCGCTCCCGGGACCGCCGGCTGGTCTGCCAGGTGCACGTCGGTTCCGTCCTGCCGACCGACCCGGACGCGGACCGCCTCCCGGCCGCCGTACGGGGTGCCGCGTCCCGGCGGCCGCAGGGCCGCTGGCTCGACGTACGGCAGTGGGACGCCCTGCGGCCGGTGCTGGCCGACCGGTTCCGGCTCTGCCGGGGCAAGGGCTTCGGGGCGGTCGCCCTGGCCGACGCCGACGGGTACGCGCACCGGTCCGGCTTCCCGCTCGACTTCGACGACCAACTGCGATTCAACCGCCGGCTGGCCGAGCTGGCCCGCTCGCTGAGCCTCTCCCCCGGCCTGATCAACGACCTGGGGCAGGTGGCCGCCCTGGCCCCGGACTTCGACTTCGCCGTCAACGAGGAGTGCGTGCGGCTGGACCAGTGCGCCCGGCTGCTGCCGTTCGTCGAGGCGGGCAAGCCGGTGTTCCACGTGGAGTACGCCGGCTCGACGACGGACTTCTGCGTCACCACGCTGGGCTACGGCCTCTCCTCGATCCGCAAGGAACGCCGGCTCGACGCGTGGCGGCTCCCCTGCGCGGCGCCCTGAACACGGACACCTTCCCGCGGGCCGGGCGGACGCGCCGCCCGTGCCCCGGAACCCGCGCGGGGTCAGCCCCGCAGGGCCGCCCGGGGGCGGGGCTGGCAGCGCGGGCAGCTGTACGACGAACGGTTCATGAACGCCTCGCGGCGCACCGGTGCGCCGCACCGGTGGCACGGCAGCCCCTCCAGGCCGTAGACGTTCAGGGCCCGGTCGAAGTAGCCGCTCTCCCCGTTCACGTTGACGTAGAGGGCGTCGAAGCTGGTGCCGCCGGACTTGATCGCCTCGCCGAGGACGTCCCGGACGTGGCCCAGCAGCCGCAGCGCGGCCGGACCGGTCAGCGCGTCGGTGGGGCGGGCGCCGTGCAGCCTCGCCCGCCACAGCGCCTCGTCGGCGTAGATGTTGCCCACGCCGGAGATCAGCGTCTGGTCCAGCAGCGCCCGCTTGACCTCCGTACGCCGCCGGCGCAACGCGGCGGCGAACGCCGCGTCGGAGAACTGCGGGTCCATCGGGTCCCGCGCGATGTGCGCGATCTCCGCCGGCAACTCGGCGCCCCCCGCGGAGACCGACAGGCCGCCGAACGTGCGCTGGTCGACGAAGCGCAGCTCGGGACCGTCGTCGGAGAACCGGAACCGGACCCGCAGGTGCGTCTCGTCGGGGGCGTCGGCCGGCTGCACCAGCAGCTGACCCGACATGCCCAGGTGCCCGATCACGGCGTCGCCGCTGTCCAGCGGCAGCCACAGGTACTTGCCGCGGCGGCGCACGTCCAGCACCGTCCGGTCGGCCAGCACGTCGGCGAAGTGCCCGCCGCCGGGGGTGTGCCGGCGTACCGCGCGGGGGTGGCGCACCTCGACGGAGGAGATCCGCCGGCCGGTGACCCACCGGGCCAGCCCCTGCCGGACGGTCTCGACCTCCGGCAGCTCAGGCACGGCCCAGGCCCGCCTCGGCGGTCTGCACCGTCCCGTCCCCGGGCGCCGGGCCCTCCGGCCCGACCGGCTCCCGCTCCGCCTGCTCGGTGAGCGTCCGCCAGGCCGCCTCGGCGGCCCGCTGCTCGGCCTCCTTCTTGCTGCGCCCGTCGGCCCCGCCGTAGCGGTTGCCGGCGACGACCACCCAGGCGGTGAAGGTCTTGAGGTGGTCCGGGCCGGTGCCCTCGATGCGGTACTCGGGGACGCCGAGCCCGAGCGCCGCCGTCAGCTCCTGGAGGCTGGTCTTCCAGTCCAGGGCCGCACCCCGGCCGGCCGACTCGGCCATCAGCGGGTCGAAGAGCCGGTGGATGACGATGGCAGCGGTGTCCAGCCCGTACTGGAGGTAGATCGCGCCGAGCAGCGCCTCCAGGGTGTCGGCGAGGATGCTCGCCTTGTCCCGGCCACCGGTGGTCTCCTCCCCCTTGCCGAGCAGCAGGTAGGCGCCGAGCCCGTCCGGGCCGAGGCCCCGCGCCACGTCGGCGAGGGCCCGCATGTTGACGACGCTGGCCCGCAACTTGGCCAGCTGCCCCTCGGGCAGGTCGGGATGGTTGTGGAACAGCGCGGTGGTGATCACCACGCCGAGCACCGAGTCGCCCAGGAACTCCAACCGCTCGTTCGTGGGCAGGCCGCCGTTCTCGTACGCGTACGAGCGGTGGGTCAGCGCGCGCTGGAGCAGCTCCGGATCCAGGCTGACGCCGAACGCGGCTTCCAGGTGACCGACGGACGCCCGCCGCCGCTTGTCGTTGCTCATGATGTGGGTACCTCGGTGTCGGTGGAGCGGTCGGTGCGTTCCGCGCGGTCGCCCGCCTCGGCGCCGTCGAGCAGCGCGCGGACGTGGTCGGTGGCGCGCCGTCGCCAGAGATGGGCGGCCAGCGCGATGCCCGCGGCGACGTCCTCGGCGCGGGCGGCGCCGTGGCAGACGACGACCGTCCCGGCGACCCCGAGCAGGGCCGCCGCGCGCGGGGCGCCGCCGCCGGACGGGGGCCCGCCGGCCATCGCGTACGCGCCCTCGATCGCCTTGAGCAGCACGTTACCGGTGAACCCGTCGGTGACCACCACATCGGCGCGCGTGCCGAGGGAGACGTCGTACCCCTCGACGAGGCCGACGTAGCGCCCGTCGCAGGGCAGCGACGCGGCGGCGAGGACGGGATCGGCGAGCCGGCGGGCGCGGTCGCCCTTGCCCGCCTCGGTGCCCACCGACAACAGCCCCACCCGGGGCGCGACGACGGCGTGCGCCACCGCCGCGTAGGCGGCGCCGAGCACGGCGTGGCGGGCCAGGGTGGCCGGGCGCGGCTCCAGCGAGCCGCCGACGTCCAGCAGGACCACCGGGCCGGCGACGGCCGGCAGGGTGGCGATCAGCGCCGGACGGCGCACGTCCGGCCAGCGGCCGAGGCCGAGCGCGACGGCGGTGACGGTGGCGCCGGTGGACCCGGCGGAGACGAGCGCGTCGGCGACGCCGTCGCGGACGGCGTGCACCGCCGCGCGGACGGTGCTGTCGGCACGGGCGGCCACGGGATGGTCGGCCATGCCGACGACGGCGCGGACCGGCCGCACGGTGACCCGGGCACGCTGCGCCGGGTCGAGGGCACGGATCACCTCGCCGGCGGCCTCGGCCGGGCCGACGAGCAACAGATGCAGGTCCGGGTCGGCGCGCACGGCCCGCAGAGCGCCGTCAACCACGACGGCGGGAGCGTCGTCCCCGCCGAGGAGGTCAACGGCGATCCGCGCGGTGCCCGGCTCCATCGGAACGCCGGCCGGAACAGGCCGGCCGGCGTCGGAGGGAGCCGGGGCACCGGACGATTGCCAGGGTGCGCGCGCCGCCCGACCAGGGGTCGGGGGCGTCACTCGGCGTCCAGGTCAGACCTCGAGGACCTGGCGGCCGTTGTAGGTGCCGCAGACGGAGCAGGCGGCGTGGGGCAGCTTCGCCGACTTGCACTGGGGGCAGGCCACGGTCGCGACCACGGTCGCCTTCCAGTTCGCCCGGCGGGCGCGGGTGTTGCTGCGCGACATCTTGCGCTTGGGGACGGCCACGGTTCCTACTCCTCTTTACGGTTCAGTTGCGACAGGCCCGCCCAACGCGGGTCGATCTGCTCGTGACTGTGGTCGGCCGGCAGATCGTCCAAGTGCACCCCGCATTCGGGGCACAGGCCTGGGCAGTCCTCCCGGCAGAGCGGGTTGGTCGGCAGCGTGAGCACCACCGCGTCCCGCAGCGCCGGCTCCAGGTCGATCAGATCGCCCTGCATCCGGCCCACCTCGTCCTCGTCGGTCGTGGTGTCCGTGGTGCTGTTCTCGTACGCGTACAGCTCCTGGATCCGCACAACCAGCGAGTCGTCGATCTCGCGAAGGCAGCGACCGCACTCGCCCCGGACGCGACCGCTGACGGTCCCGGAGACGAGCACGCCCTCGGACACCGACTCCAACCTCAGGTCGAGGTCGAGGTCCGCGCCCTCCGGCACGGCGATCATCTCGCCGCCGAGGTCCGCCGGTGCCGGCACCACCCGCTTTTCCGTACGCAACGCACCAGGCCGGCGCGGCAGCTCCCTCGTGTCGAGGACCAGCGGCGACCTGGGGTTGAGTGTCGAAGGCGTGTGTTTGGGCATAGTCAGACTCCGGCCGGTGAGAGGCCGACAAAAAAGGTTACCTGGGCGACCGCCGGACCGTCGAACCGGGGGCGGCGCCCGCCCCATCTGCCGGCTGGTGAGGTGCCGCTCAGAAGGGTAGCGGGCGGTCCGCCTCCTCCCCACCGAAGGTGCCGATCTCGCGCAGCGCGTGCATCTTGTCCCGCCCGCGCTCTATCGAGGCCAGCGCCCGGGTGAGGAACTGCTCGAAGTTGGCCAGCGCGGTGTCGACGTAGTCGTCGACCTCCTCGCGCAGGCGCTGCGCCTCGGCGCGGGCCTCCGCGATGATCCGCGCGCCCTCGTGCTCGGCGGAGACCGTGATCTCGTTCACCGAAACCAGCCGGGCGTGTTCCGCCTCACCCTCGCTGATGATCCGGTCGGCCTCGCGCTTGCCGGCCTCCATGATCTTGTCCCGCTCGTCCAGCAGCGCGGCGGCCCGACGCAGGTCGGCGGGGAGTTCGGCGCGCAGCTCATCGAGGATCGCGATGAACTCACCCCGGTCGACCATGCAGTTGTTGCGCGACATCGGGACGGAGCGCGCCTGCTCCACCATGGCGATCAGTTCGTCGATGCGATCGAGCGGGTCCACCGGTACCTCACTCCTGTCGTTCGTCGGGCCGACCTACATGATGCGGGCTACGGCCGGTTTCCCGCTGCACACATCATGTCGCGCCCCGACCACAGCGCACCGCTCACCCCGGCCCGGCGCGTCGCGGTGCGCCAAGCGCCGTCCCCGCCGGGGCACGGCGCCGGCGGGGACGGCGGCCCGGGCGGTCAGTCGCGCGACGGCGGGACGAGCCGGGCGCTCAACTCCTCGCGGACCCGGTCGGGCACGTGGGCGGAGATGTCGCCGCCCCACTTCGCCACGTCCTTGACCAGGCTGGAGGAGAGGAACGAGTAGAGCGGATTGGTCGGCATGAACAGCGTCTCGACGCCGGCCAGGCCGATGTTCATCTGCGCCATCTGCAACTCGTAGTCGAAGTCGCTGACCGCCCGCAGGCCCTTGATCAGGACGCTCGCCTGCTGCGCCCGACAGAAGTCGACAAGCAGGCCGCGGAACGACTCGACCCGGACGTTGTCGTAGGAGGCGGTCACCTCGCGGAGCATGTCGATCCGCTCCTCGACGGTGAACAGGCCGCTCTTCGACTGGTTGACCAGCACGCCCACGATCACCTCGTCGAACAGCCGGCTCGCCCGGCCGACGATGTCGAGGTGCCCGTTGGTGACCGGATCGAACGAGCCGGGACACACCGCACGTCTCATGATCGGCGACCGTACCAAAGGGTCGTCTCGCCGTAGCGCCGGCTGCGCTCGCCGGTGATGCCCTGCACCCACCCGACGGGGCCCGTGCGGCTGGACCGCTCCACCACCACCAGGGCGTCCGGGGCCAGCCAGCCGCCGTCGACCAGCGCGACGAGCATCGCCGTGATCTCCGCGTCCGGCACCGCGTAGGGCGGGTCGGCGAAGACCACGTCGTACGGGTCGCCGTCCGGGCCGGCCGCCAGCACGGTGGCGACCTTGCCGGTGACCAGCCGGGCGGCCGGCGCGGCGCGCAACGTGGCCACGTTCTCCCGGACCACCCGGGCCGCCCGGGGGTCGGACTCCACCAGCAGCACGTGCGCGGCCCCCCGGGAGAGTGCCTCCAGACCGACCGCCCCGGAGCCGGCGTAGAGGTCGGCGAAGCGGACGCCGGCCAGGTCGACCTCGGCCTGCACGGCGCTGAACAGCGCCTCGCGCACCCGGTCCGACGTCGGCCGGGTGCCCGCGCCGGGCGGCGCGGCGATCCGCCGCCCACCAAGGGTTCCGGCCACGATCCGGGTCACCGTCGCTCCCTGCCCATGCCCCGACGCTACGCGACCGCCCGGGCGGTGGACGAAGCACCCGAGGCGACGGGCGGACCCTCCACGACCTGTCGGCCCCGCCGACCCGCGCCGGGGGCGCGTCCGCCACCCGGTCGGCGTCCGCGCACGGTCAACGCGCCTCGGCGGGACCGAGCACCGACGTGACCGTGACCGGGTCGACCTCGGCCTGGTTGGACAGCAGCACGAGCCGCTGGTCCGAGTCGGGCAGCCAGGCCGCGAACGCCTTGTAGCCGCCGTTGTCCCCCGAGTGGTGCAGCGCCCGCCTGCCGGCCAGCGGGCCGACGAAGAACCCGTAGCCGTACGCCTCCCCGGGCCGGCCGGTCGGCGCGTGTGCAGCGGTCATCGCCGTCACCGAGGCCGGGGCGAGCAGCCGGCCCCGGCGCGGCACGTCGAGCCAGGTGAGCAGATCCGTCCCGGTGCACCAGACGTCACCCGCGCCCATGCTCACGGTCGCCAGGTCCCAGGACGGCACCGGACGGCCGCCCTCGTGTCCGACCGCCACGTCCGGCCGTCCGTCGCCCGCCCCGGCGAAGCTGCCCGTCATGCCCAGCGGCGCGAAGACCTCCTCGGCGAGGAACTCGGCGTACGGCCGGTCGGCCACGCGCTCGACGGCCCGGGCCACCAGCACGTAGCCGGGGCTGCTGTAGTGCCACCCGGCTCCGGGCCGGAACAGCGGCGGCACCGCGGCGAACGAGCCGAGCAGGTCGTCCGGTTCGGCCGGGTCGACGAGATCGACCGCCGGGTACTGCTCCCAGTGGCCCAGGCCCGAGGTGTGGGTGAGCAGGTGGTGCAGCGTGATGCCGGACCATTCCGGCGGCGGGCCGGGCAGCCAGCGCACCACCGGATCGGACAGGCTCAGCGCACCCCGCTCGGCGAGCAGCAACACCGCCGCGGCGGCCATCTGCTTGCTGATCGAGGCGATCTGGAACCGGGTCCCGGCAGCGCAGTGGACACCGGTGCTCCGATCGGCCACCCCGGCGACCTGTTCCGTCAGGATCTCGTCGCCCCGGGCCAGCAGGAGCACGCCACTGTCTAAAGAGGATGCGGACATCCTTCGGAGCCTAGATCAGCCCTTCTCCAGGTATTCGGCGCGTTCCTCGTCGACCAGGGCCGCCACCGACGCGGCCAGCGCCGGATGCCGGGCCAGCTCCGGATCCTCCTCGACCAGGGCGATCGCCTCGGCCCGCGCGTCGCGGATCAGGTCGGCGTCGCGCAGCAGCGAGAGCAGCCGCAGGTGCGAGCGGCGCCCCGACTGGGTGGCGCCCAGCACGTCGCCCTCCCGGCGCTGCTCCAGATCCAGCTCGGCGAGCTTGAACCCGTCGGTGGTGGAGGCCACCGCGTCGAGCCGCTCCCGCGCGGGCGTGCCCTCCAGCGCCTCGCTGACCAGCAGGCAGAGCCCCGCGGCGGAGCCCCGGCCGACCCGGCCGCGCAGCTGGTGCAGCTGGGAGACGCCGAACCGGTCGGCGTCGAGCACGATCATCACGGTCGCGTTCGGCACGTTGACGCCCACCTCGACCACGGTCGTGGCGACCAGCACGTCGAGGTCGCCGGCCGCGAAGGAGCGCATCACCGCGTCCTTCTCGTCGGCCGGCAGCCGGCCGTGCAGCACGCCGATGCGCAGGCCGTGCAGCGGCCCCTCGGCGAGCAGCGGCGCCACCTCGGTGACCGCCATCGGCGGCCGCCGCCCGTTGTCGTCCTCCGGCGGCGGCTCCTCCTCGCTCGCCGGCCCCTCCCCGATGCGCGGGCAGACGACGTACGCCTGGTGCCCGGCGGCCACCTCCTCGCGCACCCGGCGCCAGGCCCGGTCCAGGAAGGCCGGCTTCTCGGCGACCGGCACCACGTGCGAGGCGATCGGCGAGCGACCCTGCGGCAGCTGGGAGAGCGTGGAGGTCTCCAGGTCGCCGTAGACGGTCATCGCCACCGTGCGCGGGATCGGGGTGGCCGTCATCACCAGCACGTGCGGCGGCTGCTCGGCCTTGGCGCGCAGCGCGTCGCGCTGCTCGACGCCGAAGCGGTGCTGCTCGTCGACCACCACCAGGCCGAGGTCGGCGAAGTCGACGCCCTCGTAGAGCAGGGCGTGGGTGCCGAGCACGATGCCGGCGGCGCCGCTGGCGACCTCGGCCAGCGCCCGCCGTCGGGCCGCCGCGCCCAGCGAGCCGGTGACCAGCTCGACCCGGGTGGCGTCGTCGGCCGCGCCCAGCTCGCCGGCCCGTCCGAGCGGCCCCAGCAGGTCGAGGATGCCCCGGTGGTGCTGCGCGGCGAGCACCTCGGTCGGGGCCAGCAGCGCGGCCTGCCCGCCCGCGTCGACCACCTGGAGCATCGCGCGCAGCGCGACCACCGTCTTGCCGGAGCCGACCTCGCCCTGGAGCAGCCGGTGCATCGGGTGGGCCGTGGCCAGGTCCGCCGCGATCTCCACGCCCACGTCGTGCTGGCCGGGCGTCAGCTCGTAGGGCAGCCGGGCGTCGAAGGCGTCGAGCAGGCCGCCGGGCTTCGCCGGGCGGGGCCGGGCCGGTGAGGCGGCGGCGCGGTGCTTGCGCTGCACCAGGGTGAGCTGCACGGCGAAGGCCTCGTCCCACTTGAGCCGGTGCCGGGCCCGGTAGAGCGCCTCCTTGCTGGTCGGCCGGTGGATCTCGCGCAGCGCCGTGTCGATGCCGCCCAGGTTGCGGCTCGCCCGCAGGGTCGCCGGCAGCGGATCGTCCGGCGCGGTGAACGTGTCCAGCACCACCCGGACGCACCGGGCGATCACCCACGTGGGCACCGCCGCGGCGGCCGGGTAGACCGGGATCAGCGCGCCCGCGAACTCCTCGATCTCCTCGTTGGCCGCCGCCTCGCCGTCGCCGCCCTCCCCGAGCAGGACGTACTCCGGGCCGTTGAGCTGCCGCTTGCCCCGGAACTCGGTGACCTTGCCGGCGAAGAGCCCCCACCGGCCGGGGCGCAGCTCGCGCTCGCGCCAGGCCTGGTTGCCGAAGAAGGTCAGGGTCAGGGTGCCGCCCGAGCCGTCGCCGACCGTCACCTCCAGCAGGTTGCCCCGGCGCTGGCGCATCGGGCGTACGGCGGTGCGCTGCACCTGGGCCAGCACGGTGGCCTGCTCGCCGACGTCGAGCGACCGGATGTCGGTGTGCTCGCCGCGCTCGTCGTAGCGGCGCGGGAAGTGGTAGACCAGGTCACCGGCAGTGTGCAGGTCGAGGTGCCCGGCGAGAGCCTTCGCGGTCTTCTCGCCGACCAGCTTCTTCAGCGGCGTGTCCATCGTGGCCGGCTCGGACGTCATTCGACCCCCACCAGGAGCGGATAGTGCGGCTGCCCGCCCGGGTACGTCTGCACCTCGACGAACGGCCAGCGCCGCCCGACGTGCTCGCGGACCGCGTCGGCCAGCCCGTCGGGAGCGTCCGCCCCCGAGAGCAGGGTCACCAGCTCACCGCCGCCGCCGAGCATCCGGTCGACCACGGCGGCGCAGGTGTCGGTCAGGTCGGACCCGATCAGGTGCACCTCCCCCTCGACCAGCGCCAGCACGTCGCCGGGACGGCAGGGGCCGGCGACGGTCAGCGCCTCGCGGCGGGCGTAACAGACCTCGGCGTAGCGGCACGCGCCGGCCGCCTCGGCCATCGCGATCACGTCGTCGGCGAAGCGCCGCCCCGGGTCGCGTACGGCGAGGGCGGCCAGCGCCTGCACCGGTGAACGGGTCGGCACCACGCTGACCTTGACGCCGAGCCCGTGCGCCTCCCGGGCGGCGGCGTTCGCCACCGCCTGCGTGTCGGGGTCGTTGGGCAGCACCACCACGCGGGCCGCCCCGGTGGCGCGGATCGCGTCCAGCAGCTCGCCGATCGACGGGTTGCCGGGCACCACCGTCGCGCCCTCCCCGGCGAACAGCTCGGCGATGCCCGCGCCGGCGGCCACCACCACGGCGGCCCGCCCGTCCGCCGCCGCGGGAGGCGACACCGGTGCCCGCTGGTCGGCGAAGCGGGTCACCGAGATGCGGTGCGGCCGGCCGGCCACCACGCCCGCCTCGATCGCCGCGCCCACGTCGTTGACGTGCACGTGCACGTTCCAGGTGCCCGCACCGGCGTTCCCGTCGCCGACGACCACCAGCGAGTCGCCGAGGGCCGCCAGCTCGTCCCGCAGCCGGGCCACCGCCTCCGGCGCGGCGTCGAGCAGGTACTGCACCTCGTACGCGTAATCCTCGGAACCGGTCTCGCGCACGGCGGTGGCCGGCGGGCGGACCGGGCGCGGCGCGGGCGCGGGACGCTCGGGGCTCTCGCCGGTCACGACCTCGACCAGGGCGTCGAGCAGCAGGCACAGGCCCTGGCCGCCGGCGTCCACCACGCCGGCCCGGGCCAGCGCCGGAAGCTGCTCGGGGGTGCGCGCCAACGCGTGCGCCGCCCCGCCCGCCGCCGCCCGGACGACCGCCCGCAGGTCGTCGCTGTCGGCCCGCTCGGCGGCGTGCGCCGCCGCGGCGACGACGCTGAGCAGCGTGCCCTCGACCGGGCGGGCGACCGCGGCGTAGGCGGCGGCGGTGCCGTCGCGCAGGGCGGCGGCCAGCTCGCGCCCCCGCACGGCGGGCGCGGCGGCGACGGCGTCGGCGAAGCCGCGCAGGATCTGCGACAGGATCACCCCCGAGTTGCCCCGCGCGCCCAGCAGCGCGCCCCGGGCCATCAGCCGCAACGCGTGCCCGTGCGCGGTGGGCCCGTCCTCCGGGAGGGTGCCGAGGTCCATCGCGAGCGCCTGCTGGGCCGAGGTGAGGGTGAGCACCATGTTGGTGCCGGTGTCGCCGTCGGGCACCGGGTAGACGTTCAGGTCGTCGATCTCGCCCTGGTGGCGCTTGAGCGCGACCAGCCCGCCCGCGCACCAACGGCGGACCGCGGCGGCGTCGAGGGTGTCCAGCACGGCGAGAAGCCTACTGGCGCGCACCGACACGCGCCGGGGTCGACGCGACTCCCACGGCGTGTCCGGCAGCCGCGCGGCACCCACTATCCTCGTGGCGTGTCCCCCGGTGCGGCGGTGCCGCGGGGGCGGGTGCGGGCCGGGCGACCGGGACCGCGTCGCGCGGTCACGCCCCCCACCCTGGGCCGGCGTCCGGGGCCGGTTGGTCGGGCCCCGGGTCATCGGGTAACCTGGCCAGGTTGCCCGGGCTGCGCCTGGCGGCGACCTCATGAACGTTTCAATCCCAGGAGTATCCCGTGGCTAGCGTGTGCGACGTCTGTGGCAAGGGACCGGGCTTCGGCCACAACGTGTCCCACTCGCACCGGCGGACCAACCGCCGCTGGAACCCGAACATCCAGTCGGTGCGTACCCCGGCCGGTGGCGGCAACACCAAGAAGTTGAAGGTCTGCACCTCCTGCATCAAGGCGGGCAAGGTCACCCGCGCCTGACGCGGTAGGCCCCAGCTTCACACACTCGTCATTGCCGGCGGGCCCTTGCGGTCCGCCGGCTCTGTCGTGTCCGGCGACTCCCCACCTCCGATGCCCGTCCGCGCATGGGGCGCGCCGGCGCCGGGGGCCCGGACGACCCCCGGCGCGAGACGGCTCAGGGCACGCGTGAGAAGGCTCAGGGCACGCGCGAGACGGGTCAGAGCGTGCGGGCGAAGGAGATGCAGCCCGGGGCGTCGCGGTAGAAGCCGAAGTTCGGGATGCGCTCGTAGCCGGCCGCCGTGTACATGGCGATGGCCTCCGGCTGCTTGTCGCCGCACTCCAGGACGATCCGCTTGCGGCCGTGCTCCCGCGCGGAGCGCTCCACCGCCGCCAGCACCGCCCGGGCCACGCCCCGGCCCCGGGCCGTCGGCGCGGTGTACATCCGCTTCAGCTCGGCGGTGTCGCCCTCGTCACCGTGGCTACGCCAGCCGCCGCAGCCGACCGGCTCGCCGCCGAGATGGGCGACGAGGAAGGCGCCGGCGGGCGGCGCGAACTCGCCCGGGTCGACCGGGGTCTCGTCGCCGCTGCCGCCGTACCGGGCACCCAGGTCGGCCAGCGCGGCGCGGATCAGCCGCTGCGCCACCGGCGAGTCGAAGCGCTCGGCCCGAATCTCGATCTCACTCACGGAGTAAAGGGTACGACGCCGATTGGCCCTTACCGAAAGTGGTCCCAGCCAGCGGGTCCGTCGTACGGCCGCCCGTCGACCGTGACACCCGAGCCCTCCGTCACCCGCCCGATCGGCCGCCAGTCGACCGGCAGCGCCACCGCCGACGGAAAGGTCGCGGCCAGCGCGTGGTCCTCGCCCCCGGCGAGCAGCCAGGAGTACGGGTCGACGCCGAGCGCCTGGGCGGCGTCGCGCATCTGCCGGGGCACCTCGAAGGCGTCCCGGCGCACGTCCACGGCGACCCCGCTCGCCTTCGCCACGTGCCCGACGTCGGCCAGCAGCCCGTCCGACACGTCGATCATGGAGGTGGCGCCGAGCCGGGCGGCGTGCGGCCCGGCCGCGTAGGGCACCTCGGGCCGCCGGCAGGCCTCCACCAGCAGCCGGGGCGTACGGAATCCCCGGGAGAGCACGGTCAGCCCCGCCGCCGCGTACCCGATGCGGCCGGCCAGGGCCAGCACGTCACCGGGCCGCGCGCCGGAGCGCGTCACCGGCGGCCGGCCGCCCAGGTCGCCGAGGGCCGTGACCGCGATGGTCAACGTCGGGCTGCCCGACATGTCCCCGCCCACCACGCTCGCGCCGACCTTCGCCGCCTCGGCGGCCAGCCCGTCGGCGAGTTCCTCGGCCCACCCGGGATCCAGCTCGGGCGGCATGCAGAGCGCCACCAGCAGCGCGGTCGGCTGCGCTCCCATCGCGGCGATGTCGGCCAGGTTCGCCGCCGCCGCCCGGTGGCCGACGTCACGCGCACTGGACCAGTCCCGCCGGAAGTGCCGCCCCTCCACCAGCACGTCGGTCGAGGCCGCGACCCGGCCGTCCGGGGCGGCCACCACCGCCGCGTCGTCCCCCGGACCCAGCAGTACCGTCGATCCGTACGACAACCGGGCGGTCACCCGGTCGATCAGGCCGAACTCGCCGATCCCCGCGACGCTCATGCCGCTCCTCCGCCGTGCTGCTCGCTCACCGCTTCTCCTTGACCACCGATAGGGATCAGACCTGGTCCGTAAGGTACTTTCTCCCTTCGGGCCGCTCCAGGGCGGCGACGGACGGAGGTCGAGTCGTGGTACAGGCGTACATCCTCATCCAGACCGAGGTCGGCCGGGCGCGTGACGTGGCCGGTCTCATCTCGGACCTTGCCGGCGTGGTACGCGTCGACGCCGTCACCGGGCCGTACGACGTGGTCGTGCTCACCGAGGCGAACACCGTCGACGAGCTCGGCAAACTCATCGTCAGCAAGGTGCAGATGGTGCCCGGCATCACCCGCACCCTCACGTGTTCGGTGGTGCGCCTGTAAGTGGACAAGATCACTGACTCCCCCGTGACCGATTCCGCCCAGCCGGACGAGGTGGCCCCCGACCGGCCGACCCGCGACCGCACCACGCGCGGCGCGGCGCTGATCGCCACGCTGATCGCGCTGCCGGTCACCGTGCTGGTGGGCGCGTTCGCGTTCGCCCAACTCTCCCCCGACGAGCGGGCCGAGCCGGCCGCCACGCCGAGCGCGACCGCCACGAGCGCCGGACCGCGCTCCACCGCCCCGGTCGAGATGGCCGCGCCGGCGCTGGCCGAACGGCCCGCCACGGTCTGCCGCGCCCTGCTCTCCCAGTTGCCGCCCACGGTCAACGACCTCGCCCAGCGCCCGGTCACGGCCGGCCCGGAACAGAACGCCGCGTACGGCGACCCGGCGGTCACCGTCGCCTGCGGCGGGGCCAAGCCGGCCGTCGACGACACCGACCACGTCTGGACGGTCAACCGGGTCTGCTGGCATGCCAGCGAGGAACGCGACGCCACCGTGCTCACCACCATGGACCGGGAGACCGCCGTCACGGTCCGCGTGCCGCACTTCTACGGGCAGGGGTTGCAGTGGGTCGCCCCCGTCTCGGACACGATCGTGGCCTCGGTGCCCTCCGTCGCCGACACCCCCAGCGGCTGCCGGACCTGACACCGCTCCGCCCCCGCACGCCCCGCCCCGGCCCGCCTCACGCGGGCGGGCGGGCGGGCGGACGGGCGGACGGGCGGGCAACGGTTAGGAAGGGCACCTTCCTATGCACCAAGCGTTAGGAAGGTGCCCTTCCTTACACCTCAGTGCAGGCCGACGCCGCGGTGCAGGGCGGTGCGGATGAGGCGGTTGACCAGCTTCGGGTACTCCAGCCCGGACGCCGCCCACATGCGCGGGAACATCGACGTCGGGGTGAAGCCCGGCATGGTGTTGATCTCGTTGAGGTAGACGTCCAGCTCCGGGGTGACGAAGAAGTCGACCCGCGCCAGGCCCGCGCAGTCGAGCGCGGTGAAGGCGCGGGTGGCGTACTCCCGGACCTGGCGGGTCACCCGCTCCGGCAGGCCGGCGGGGATGTCGTACTCGCAGGCGGACTCGGAGTCGATGTACTTCGCCTCGAAGTCGTAGAAGTCGTAGTCCCCGACCACCCGGACCTCGGCCAGCACGGACGCCTCCGGCGCGCCGCCGGCCTCGCCCTCCAGCACGCCGCACTCGATCTCGCGCCCGACGACCGCACCCTCGACGAGCACCTTCGGGTCGATCTGCCGGGCGGTGGCGACCGCCGCGTCGAGGTCGGCCCAGTCGTCGACCTTGCTGATGCCGAACGACGAGCCGGCCCGGGACGGCTTCACGAAGACCGGCAGGCCGAGCCGCTCCTTGTCCGCCTCGCTCAGCGTCATCCCGTTGCGCAGCACCGCGTACGGGCCCACCGGGATGCCCTCGACGGCGCAGAGCTTCTTGGTGAACTCCTTGTCCATGGCGGCGGCGGAGGCGAAGACGTTCGCCCCGACGTACGGGATGCCGGCCATCTCCAGCATGCCCTGGATGGTGCCGTCCTCGCCGTACGCGCCGTGCAGCACCGGGAAGACCACGTCGACGTCGGCGAGCGCCCGGGGACCCTCGGTCGGGTCGAGCACCATCAGTCCGTTGCCGGTCGGGTCGGCGCGCAGCACGATGTCGGTGCCGGACTCGGCGGTGATCTCCGGCAGGCGGCGCGCGTTGATCGCCAACTGACCGGGGTCGCCGCTGGTCAGCACCCACTGGCCGGCCCGGGTGATGCCCACGGGCACCACCTCGAACTCGTCCGGGTCGAGGGCGCCGAGGACGCTGCCGGCGCTGACGCAGGAGATGCCGTGCTCCGGGCTGCGGCCGCCGAACACGATCGCCACGCGGGTCCTGCCTGGGGTGGTCACTGCGTCACCTCTTCGTACGCGACTGCTCCGGTCGTGGCGCTCACCCGGTTGACCTTACTGTGCGTGGCGGGCACCGGCTGCCGATACCCGGGGACAGCCGGACCGCCGCAGCAACCGGTCAGCAGAGGATATACGTTCCGTAACCGGCCGTACGGGACGGTGACGGCACCGGGCGCCCACTACGCTGCACGTCCTATGAGCGCTGATCCCCTCATCGAGTCCCTGACGGCGGCCCTGGACGCCCGCCCCGACGACCTGCCGCTGCGCCTGCACCTCGCCGCGCTGCTGCTGGACGCCGGCCGGGCCGGGGAGGCGATCGCGCAGGTCGGGCAGGCCCTCGCCCGGGATCCGGGCAACGGCCAGGCGCAGGCGCTGATGCAGCGGGCGCTGGGCGGCTCCGTACCCCCGCCGCCGACGCCGCCCCCGGCGGACCCGCGACCGCCGGCGCAGCGCCCGGCACCGGCCGGGCCCGGGGGTTCCGCCGCGACCGCAGACCAGGATCCCCTCGCCGCCTACGAGCAGGAACTGGCCGACGTGGTGCCGCCGCGGTTCGCCCGCGCCGGCGACGAGCCGGAGCCGGTCGCCGGCCACTCCGACCGGGTGTACGACGTGGAGGCCTCCGGCATCCGGCTGGCCGACGTGGGCGGCATGTCGGCGGTCAAGGAGCGGCTGGAGCTGGCCTTCCTCGGCCCGTTGCGCAACCCGGAGCTGCGCAGGATGTACGGCAAGAGCCTCCGCGGCGGCCTGATGCTCTACGGCCCGCCCGGCTGCGGCAAGACGTTCCTGGCCCGGGCGGTCGCCGGGGAGATGGGCGCGAAGTTCATCTCGTTGTCCATCGTGGACGTGCTGGACATGTGGATGGGCAACTCGGAGCGCAACCTGCACGAGCTGTTCCAGGCGGCCCGCCGCAACGCGCCCTGCGTGCTCTTTTTGGACGAGGTCGACGCGCTGGGGCACAAGCGCTCGCAGGTCGGCTCCAGCTCGATGCGGACGCTGGGCAACCAGCTGCTGGCGGAGTTGGACGGGATGGAGGGCAGCAACGAGGGGGTCTTCGTGCTGGCCGCCACCAACACCCCGTGGGACGTCGACCCGGCGCTGCGCCGTCCCGGGCGGCTCGACCGGGTGGTGCTGGTGCTGCCGCCGGACGCCGAGGCGCGCCGCGCCATCCTGGAGTACCACCTGCGGGAGCGGCCGATCGCGGGGATCGACCTGCGGAAGATCGTGGCGGCCACCGAGGACTACTCGGGCGCCGACCTGGCCCACCTCTGCGAGACGGCCGCCGAGTTCGCGATGGCCGACTCGGTACGCACCGGCGAGGTGCGGATGATCGAGCACCGGGACCTGGAGCGGGCGGTCAAGGAGGTCCGGCCGTCGACGAAGCCGTGGATGGCCACCGCCCGCAACGTGGCGATGTTCGCCAACGAGGGGGGCGTCTACGACGATCTGGTCGCCTACCTGAAGCGGCGCCGGATGCTGTGACGCGGACGGCCCGGCGGGGCGCCGGGCCGCGCCTCCCGCCGGGCCGGGCCTCCTGCCGGGCGGCCCTCCCACCCGGCGGGGCCGTCTCCCACGACCGCACCGCCCTCGGCGGCGTCAGCCGCGCGCGTGCCGCCGGCCGATGGCGATCACCTTGACCCGCTGCCGGCCGGCCCGCACCATGCCCAGCGCCATGAACGCGCCCGCGATCCGGTCCGCCGCCTCGCGGCTGCTCGCCCCGACCACCTGACGGCGGCGCTCGGGGCAGTTGCGTTCGTCGCGTCCGACGCCCTCGGCCGGCCGCACGTCGGTGAGCACCACCAGGAACCGCGTCATCGGTGCCCGCCGGGGCGGTCGGCGCGGGCCTGTCGGGCAGTACGCACGTCGATCCCCTTCCGGCTGACGGGCCACGGGGCGTGGCACGCGGCGATCGGGTACGGGGGAGAAACCCGATCGCCGCGCGCCCCTTCCCCTCCGGTCGCTCACCACCGCCGTCGCCACGACAACCGGCAGTGAGGACGCGATGACAGACTGACATGTCTACAGTCATGAATGCAACTCTCATCGACGTTCTCTCATCTACACGTTCCCGTGAAGATGTGCGACGATCGATGCATGGCTCCGAAGACCGCCCGTGCCCGGCGACTGGGCATCGCGCTGCGCACCCACCGGGAAGCCGCCGGCCTCACGCTGGAGGCGGCGGCGGACGAGATCAGCAGCACCCGTAGCACCCTGTCCCGCTACGAGAACGCGCAGACGCTGGTCAGTCCCGCCACCGTGCGCGCCCTGCTCACCCTCTACGGGGTCGGCGCGGACGAGGTGGCCGCCGCCGTGCAGCTCGCCAAGGACGCGCGCAAGCCCGGCTGGTGGGTGTCGTACTCGCACCTGCTCGACCGGCGCACCATCGACTTCATCGCGCTGGAGGCCGAGGCCACCGGCATCGCCAACTTCGAGCCCTCGGTGGTGCCGGGGCTGTTGCAGACCGCCGACTACATCCGGGGCGTGATGCGCGGCGGCCCGCACACCCTGCGCGACGACGAGGTGGAGCAGCGGGTCCAGTTCCGGCTCGACCGGCAGCAGCGGCTCATCAGTGACCAGCCGCCGATCCTGGACGCCATCATCGACGAGGGCGCGCTGCTGCGGCCCGTCGGCGACCGGTCGGTGATGGAGTCGCAGCTGCACCACCTGGTCAAGATGGGCGAGCTGCCCAACATCACGGTCCAGGTGATCCCGCTCGCCGCCGGCTACCACCGGGGCACCCGGGGCTCGCTGCACATCCTGGAGTTCGCAGACCCGGAGGATCCGATCATCGCCTCGGTCGAGACGGTGGCCGGGCAGATGGTCCTCGACCGGCCGGGCGACCTGCGTACCTGCACCAAGATCATGGAGCACCTGCGGACCGTCGCGCTCAGCCCGGCGGACAGCCGCGACCAGCTCCTCCAACTCCTGAAGGGACGGTAGGACCATGACACCGACGATCAGCGCGGCGCTGGCCGTGGCGCGGTGGCGCAAGAGCAGCCGCAGCGGCGACGAGGGGGCGTGCGTGGAGATGGCGGTGGTCCCGGGCACGGTCGCCGTCCGCGACTCCAAGGACCCGTCCGGCCCCGCGCTGCTCTTCCCGCCGGCCGCCTGGGCCGCCTTCGTCGGGGCGCCGCCCGGACACTGACCCCTCCCTCCGGGGGCGCCGGCGCGCCGCTGACCCGTCGCGCCGGTGCCCCGCCGGCGGCGGTCCCACCGATGGGAGCCGGTGGGGCCGTCGCCCGGCGGGGTCGGCTCCGACGGGCGACGACCGTCCGCACCGGCTCGCGCTGGAGGCGGCGGAGCGCCGTCGCTCGGCGGGGAGGCGGGCGGGTCAGCCCGCGACGACCGGGCGGGGCGCGGGGCCGGCGCGCAGCGCCTCCAGTGCCGCGATGGCCACGCCCCGGGCGCCGGCCATGTCCCGCTCGGGCACCAGGGCGAAGGTGGCCGACGCGGCCTGCTCCTCCCGCAGCACCGTGTGCTCCCGCACCGTCGCGAGGAACCAGTCCCGGAACTCCGGGGCCGCCTCCACCACCCCACCCCCGACGAAGTACGCGTGCGGATCGGTGAAGTTGGCCGCCACGGTGAAGAGGCGACCCAGCGCCATCGCCTGCTGGGTGAACACCTCCCGGGCCAACGCGTCGCCGCGCTCGCCGTAGCCCCGGACCAGCTTCGCCGCCCGCTCCGGCGGCTCGACGGCCAGCGGATGGTCCGGAAAGCGTCCCAGCCAGTACGGCAGCAGGTTGCGCCCGATGGCGGTCAGCGAGGCGACGCTCTCGGCGTCCCCGGCGAAGCCGCAGGCGCACGTGGGCACCGGCTGGTCCGGCGCGAGCAGACCGGTCAGCGGGATGTGCACGTGTCCCAGTTCGCCGGCCATCCCGGCCGCCCCGGCGACCACCCGGCCCGCCTCGACCACACCACCGCCCAGCCCCGTGCCGACGATGGCCGACACCGACGAGCGGCGCATCGCCTCGGCGCCGAAGTGCGCGTGGTGGGCGTAGAGCGCGGCGGCGTTGCCGTCGTTGTGGTAGAGCACCGGCAGGCCGAGCCGCCGCTCCAGGGCCGTCCGCACGTCGTAGCCCCGCCAGGCCGGCTGGGAGAAGTTGGTCGACCCGCGGGAGGAGATCACCCCGGTGGCGCTCGCCGGTCCCGGCGTGTCCAGCCCGACCGCGCGCACCGCCGTGCGGGGCACCCCGGTCAGCGCCAGCACCCCGTCGAACGCGCGGGCCAGCGCCTCGATCGCCGCCGCCGGGCCGGCGCGTACCTCGCTCGGGTTCTCCACCAGGCCGTCCACCAGGAACCGGCCGTCCACGGTGAGCACCGTGGCGTTGTTGCTGGTGCCCCCGTTGTCCAGCCCGACGACCACCGGCACGTCCGCACCACCCACGACAACCCGCCTTCCGCCGCCACGCCTGCCGTGAGGCTAGTTCCCCTTCCCCGCCCCCGCCAGGTCGCGCGGCTGACGCCGGGTGACGGGTGGTCTCACCGACGGGGCAGCTCGACAGCGCCGTCACGCGGACACCCCAGCCGGTCGAGGGCCGCCGGCGACCCGACGGGCCCGACCGCGCTGAGGACCGGCGCGTTCAGGAGCAGCGCGCTGAGGACCGGCGCGTTGCGGAGGACGGCGCCGCGGGTCAGCCCGGGCGGCGGGCCGAGACTGCGGTGGCGTCCCGGTCGTCGTCCCGGGTCACCGTGGGGCGCAGGCCCACGGCGGTCAGCGCCGCGCGGAGCGCCTCCACCTGCGCCTCCCCCGCCTCGACCACCAGGTGCCCGCCCGGAGCCAGCCAGCGCCCCGCGCCCTCGGCGACGCGGCGCAGCACCGCCAGGCCGTCCGGCCCGCCGTCGAGGGCCACCGGGGCCTCGTGCAGCCGGGCCTCGGGCGGCATCAGCGCCACCGCCGCCGTCGGCACGTAGGGGGCGTTGGCCAGCACCAGGTCCAGCCGGCCCCGCCAGCGCTCCGGCAGCGGGTCGTACAGGTCGCCCTCGAAGACCGGCACGGCCAGCGGGGCCAGGTTGCGCCGGGCGCAGGCGACGGCGGCGGGGTCCACGTCGGCGGCGGCCAGCCAGCGCGGCGCGAGCCGGCGGGCCAGCGCCACGGTAGTGGCGCCGGAGCCGCAGCACAGGTCCACCACGGCCGCCGCCGGGCCGGTCACCGCGACGGCGACGTCGACCAGCAGGGCGGTACGCGCACGCGGCACGAACACGCCGGGGTCGACGGCGATCCGTTCGCCGCAGAACTCGGCCCAGCCGAGCACGTACTCCAGCGGCAGCCCGGCGACCCGGCGGTCGACCAGGCCGGCCAGCGCCTCGGCCGAGTCGGCGGCGGCGATCAGCAGCTCCGCCTCGTCCTCGGCGTAGACGCAGCCGGCGGCGCGCAGCCGGTGCACGAGGGCGGGCCGGTCGGGGCGGAAGGAGAAGACGGTCACGGGGCACCTCCGGGCCGGCGTCCGGTGCTCAGCGGCTGGCGTCCAGTGCGGCGGTCACGTCGGCGACCAGGTCGACGGCGTCCTCGACCCCGCAGGAGAGCCGGACGAAGCCGGGCGGGGTGTCGTCGCCCCACTGGGCCCGCCGGTCGGCGGTGGTGTGCAGGCCACCGAAGGAGGTGGCCGCGGCCACCAGCCGGGCCGCGTCGAGGAACCGCGCCACCCGCCCGGCGTCGCCGAGGTCGAAGCAGAGCACCCCGGGGATCCGTCGCATCTGGACCGCCGCCACCGGGTGGGCCGGGTCGCCGGGCAGCCCCGGCCAGCGCAGCCCGGTCACGTCGTCGCGTCCCGCGAGCAGCCCGGCGAGGGCCTGCGCGTTCGCGGTCTGCCGGGCCAGCCGCAGGTCGAGGGTGGCCAGCGACCGGTGCGCGAGCCAGGCGTCGAACGCGCCCGGCACGGCCCCGGTGACGTTCCGCCAGGCGGTGACCGCGTCCCGCAGCTCGGGCGAGCGGGTCGCCACGTAGCCCAGCAGCAGGTCGGAGTGCCCGGTGAGGGCCTTCGTCCCGGAGGCCACCACGACGTCGGCGCCCAGGTCCAGCGGGCGCTGCCCGAGCGGCGTCGCCGTGGTGTTGTCGACCGCGACCAGGGCGCCGGCGGCGTGCGCCCGGGCGGCCAGCGCCGCCACGTCGGCGACGTCCAGGCCGGGGTTGGCCGGGGTCTCCAGCAGCACCAGGCGTACGCCGTCGAAGGCCGGGTGCGGGCCGGCGGTCGGGGCGAGGAGCACCCGGACGCCGATGCCCTCCAGCGTGTCGGCGGCGAAGGCCCGGACGGCGAAGTACCCGTCCGACGGGAGCACCACGGTGTCCCCCGGTCGCAGCAGCGTCAGCAGCAGCCCGGTGATCGCGGCCTGCCCGCTGGCGAAGACCCGGCAGTCGCCCCCCTCCAGCTCCCCGACCGCCGCCTCCAGCAGCCGCCGGGTGGGGTTGTCCGGCCGGCCGTAGCCGTCGGGCGCCGCCGCCGGCCCCGTCCACGGGTCCAGGTGGTACGGCGCGGCGAACACCGGACCGGGCAGGAACGGCTGGCCGGGAGCCGGCTCGGGCAGGCCGGCGCGGACGCAGCGGGTGCCGTCGTGGTGCTCGGTCACGTCGCTCACTCCGGCTTGGTGGTGCGGCTCATCAGCGCCTCGACGGCGAGCCGAGGGTCCATGCCCTCGTGGCAGACCAGCTCGACCTGCTCGGTGATCGGCATCTCCACCGCGTGCGCCCGGGCCAGGTCGCGCAGGGCCAGCGCGCTCTTGACGCCCTCGGCGGTCTGCCGGGTGGCGACGCGGGCCTCCTCCAGGGTCGCGCCCCGGCCCAGGTGCTCGCCGAAGGTGCGGTTGCGGGCCAGCGGCGACGAGCAGGAGGCGACGAGGTCGCCCATCCCCGCCAGGCCGGCGAAGGTGAGCGGGTCGGCGCCCAGGGCCACCCCGAGCCGGGCCGTCTCGGCCAGTCCCCGGGTGACGAGCATGGCCCGGGTGTTGTCGCCGAACCCCATCGCCACGGCGATGCCGTACGCCAGGGCGATCACGTTCTTGACCGCGCCGCCCAGCTCGCAGCCGATCACGTCGTCGTTGGTGTACGGGCGGAAGTAGGGCGTGGTGATGGAGCGCTGCACCTGCGTGGCCCGGTCGGCGTCGGTGCAGGCGACCACGGTGGCGGCGGGCTGCTCGGCGGCGATCTCCGGGGCAAGGTTGGGGCCGGAGACCACCACCACCCGGTCAGCCGCCACCCCGGCGGTCTCCACGATCACCTCGCTCATCCGCCTGGTGGTGCCGAGCTCGATGCCCTTCATCAGCGACACCAGGGTGGCGTCCGGATGCAGGTGCGCGGTCCACTCGGCCAGGTTGCCGCGCAGCGTCTGCGACGGTACGGCCAGCACCACCTGCTCGGCCCCGGTGATCGCCTCGGCGGCGTCGCCGGTCGCCGTGACCCGCGACGGCAGCAGCACGTCCGGCAGGTACTCCGGGTTGCGCCGCTCGGCCCGGATCGTGTCGGCGACCGCCTGGCGGCGGGCCCAGACGGTGACGTCCCGCCCGGCGTCGGCGAGGATCTTGGCGAACGCGGTGCCCCACGAGCCGGCACCCAGGACCGCGACGTGCCCGCTCACGCCGCCGCCCCCGGCCGGCGCCGATCGACGGCGGGGCGGGCCGTCCGTTCCCACAGTGGTGGCGGGGTGCCGCCCCGGATCTCGGTGAGCATGTCACGAAGGCGCAGCATGATGGTGTCGGTCATCTCCTCGAGGACGGCCTTCGTCGGGGTCGACCCGGCCCACCGGCCCAGGTCGACGGGCGGTCCGGCGACCACGGTCACCGGGATCCGGGGGCGCGGGTCCAGTCGGGACCGGCGCGGGTCGAAGATCCGCTCCGGTCCCCACATGACGAGCGGGACCACGGGCGCGCCGGTGGCGAGCGCGAGGCGGGCGGCGCCGGTCTTGCCCTTCATCGGCCACAGCTCCGGTTCGCGGGTGATGGTGCCCTCCGGGTAGATCACCACCGCGCCGCCCTGGTCGAGCGCGGCGACGAGGTGGTCCAGCGACCGCACCGCGTCCACGGTGTTGCGCTCGACCGGGATCTGCCGGCACCGGTGCAGGATCCAGCCGATCACCGGAACCCGGAACACGCTGGCCTTGCCGAGGAACTGCGGCCAACGGCCGGAGTCGTAGACGAAGTGGGCCGCGACGAGCGGGTCGGCGTGCGAGATGTGGTTCGGCACGATGATCACGCCGCCGTCGCCGCGCAGGTGCTCCATGCCGCGCCAGGTGCGCCGGGTCCAGACGGTCATCACCGGCTTGACCAGCACCACGGCGAACCATTGCCAGAACCCCAGCCTCCGCCGTGTCACCGCGCCTCCTCGTGCCGCCCCGCCCCGCACCGGATCCGCACCCGGTGACGCCCGCAGCGGAAATCATGCCTGCTCGACCCGGGTCCGGCCAGAGAGGGTACCGCCGTGCGGCTGGCAGGATGGCGGTGTGAGTCAGCCGAGGTGGACCGTGGTGGTGCCCGTGAAGCGCCTGGCCGCCGCGAAGAGCCGGCTGCGGGGGGCGCTGCCGGCCGTACCGCACGAGGAACTGGCGCTGGCCCTGGCCGCCGACACGGTCGCCGCGGTGCGGGCCTGCCCGGCGGTGGCGGGGGTGCTGGTCGTCACCGACGACGCCCGGGTGGCCGAGGCCGCCCGCCGCGCGGGTGCCCGGGCGCTGCCCGACGCCCCCGGCGCCGGGCTGAACGCCGCCTTCCGGCACGGCGCGTCGGTCGCGGGCGGCGGCTGGGTGGCCGGGCTCACCGCCGACCTGCCCGCGTTGCGCCCGGCCGAGCTGGCGGCGGCGCTGTGGGCGGCCCAGGCCGCGCCCCCGGGCGTACGCGGGTACGTGGCCGACACCCCCGGCCAGGGCACCGTGCTGCTGGCCGCGCCGCCGGGCGTGGCCCTGGATCCCCGCTTCGGGGTCGGCTCGGCCGCCGCGCACGCCGCGAGCGGGGCCCTCGCCCTCACCGGGGACTGGCCGAGCCTGCGCCGGGACGTCGACACCGCCGCCGACCTGGCCGCGGCGGCCCGGCTCGGGCTGGGGCCCCGCACGGCCGCGTTGGCCGCCGCCGGCTGCCCGGCCTGAGGGGCGTGTAGCGTGCGGGTCATGCAGGGCACGGTGGCCACCTACGACGCGGCGACCCGCAGCGGGACGCTGCTCCTCGACGACGGCACCGAGCTGGCCTTCCCGGCCCGGGCGTTCGACGCCTCCGGCCTGCGCCTGCTCCGCCTCGGCCAGCGGTTGCGCGTCGAGACCGACGACACCGGCGCGGTGGTCCGGGTGACATTGCCGACGATGGCCTGAGCGGCTGGTCGAAGTTCATTTTGCGTTAACCGCATCCGGGTGATTATGGGCAGGTGAGCACCCCTCGCAAGCCCTCCGCCAACCGACCGTCCACCGACCCGGCCGCCCCCCGCAACGGCGCCCGGTCCCGGGGCGCCGACGGCCGCTTCCATGCCGACCCGCCGGCCACGACCCCGGAGGCGGCGCCGGCCGCGGCCCCCGGCGGAGCACCGGCCGCGACCCCGGCCGGAGCGTCCGCAGCGACCGGCACGGCCGACGCCGGCGGTGCGGCCGCCTCCGCCGGGCTGGAGGAGGTGCTGGATGCGGCGCCGACCGCCGAGGTGCCGGCGCCCGACCTCATCGACGGGCCCCCCGCTGCGGAGCCGCTGCCGGAGGACCGCTTCCTCAACCGGGAACTCTCCTGGCTCGACTTCAACGCCCGGGTGCTCGCGCTCGCCGAGGACCCGCGCACGCCGCTGCTGGAACGGGCCAAGTTCCTGGCCATCTTCGCCAGCAACCTCGACGAGTTCTACATGGTGCGGGTCGCCGGGCTGAAGCGCCGGCTCCAGGCCGGCCTGCCGGTCCGCGGCGGGGACCGGATGCCGCTGCGCACCCAGCTGGAACTGGTCGCCGGGAAGGCCGCCACGCTGGTGGCCCGGCACTCGGCCTGCTTCACCGACGAGGTGCTGCCGAAGCTGGCCGCCGAGGACATCCGGATCCTGCGCTGGGCAGACCTGGACGACCCCGAGCGGGAACGGCTGCGCGCGTACTTCCGGGAGCAGATCTTCCCGGTGCTGACCCCGCTGGCGGTGGACCCGGCGCACCCCTTCCCGTACATCTCCGGGCGGTCGCTCAACCTCGCGGTGGCGGTCCGCGACCCGGACGGCGGCTCGGAGTTCTTCGCCCGGGTGAAGGTGCCGAACAACGTGCCCCGCTTCGTCCGGGTGCACCGCGACCGGCCGGGCGTGCGGATGCTGCCGGTGGAGGACCTGATCTCGGTGCACCTGGGGCAGCTCTTCTCCGGCATGCAGGTGGTCGAGTGCCACCTGTTCCGGGTCACCCGCAACGCCGAGGTGGAGGTCGACGAGGACCGCGACGAGGACCTGCTCCAGGCCCTGGAACGGGAGCTGGCCCGGCGCCGGTTCGGCCCGCCCGTGCGGCTGGAGGTGGCCGCCTCGGTCTCCGACCACGTGCTGGAGCTGCTCGTCCGCGAGCTGGACATGCACGACCAGGAGGTGCTGCGGGTGCCCGGCCTGCTCGACCTCTCCGCGCTCTGGCAGCTCTACGACGAGGCCGACCGGCCGGACCTGAAGGATCCACCGTTCGTGCCGGCCACCCACCCCCGCCTCACCGAGGGCGAGGTGCCGCGCAGCGTCTTCGCGACCCTGCGCGACGGCGACATCCTGGTCCACCACCCGTACCACTCGTTCGCCACCAGCGTGCAGCGCTTCATCGAGCAGGCCGCCGCGGACCCGGACGTGCTGGCCATCAAGCAGACCCTCTACCGCACCAGCGGCGACTCCCCCATCGTGGACGCGCTCGTCGACGCGGCGGCCGCCGGCAAGCAGGTGGTGGTGCTGGTCGAGCTGAAGGCGCGCTTCGACGAGGTGGCCAACATCGGCTGGGCGCGCAAGCTGGAGCGCGCCGGCTGCCACGTCGTCTACGGCCTGGTCGGGCTCAAGACGCACTGCAAGACCGCCCTGGTGGTACGCCAGGAGGGCAACCAGATCCGCCGCTACTGCCACATCGGCACCGGCAACTACCACCCGAAGACCGCCCGGCTCTACGAGGACTTCGGCATGCTCACCGCCGACCCGGAGATCGGGGCCGACCTGACCGACCTGTTCAACGTCCTCACCGGCTACAGCCGGCAGACCGCGTACCGGCGGCTGCTGGTGGCGCCGCAGGGCATCCGCAGCGGCCTCATCGAACGCATCGAGCGGGAGATCGCGCACGTCCGGCTGGGCATGCCCGGGCTCGTGCAGATCAAGGTGAACTCGCTGGTCGACGAGAAGATCACGGACGCGCTCTACCGGGCCTCCCGGGCCGGCGTCCACGTGGACCTGGTGATCCGGGGCATGTGCACGCTGCGCCCGGGCGTGCCCGGCCTGTCGGAGAACATCCGGGTCCGCTCGATCCTGGGCCGGTTCCTGGAGCACTCCCGGATCTTCCGGTTCGGCAACGACGGCGACGCCGAGTTCTGGATGGGCTCGGCCGACCTGATGCACCGCAACCTGGACCGCCGGGTCGAGGCGCTGGTGCGGGTGAGCGACCCCGTCGCCCGGGCCGAGCTGGACCACGTGCTGACCGCCGCGATGAGCCCCGACGTGGACGCGTTCGAGCTGGCGGCGGACGGCACCTGGAGCCGGCGTACCGGCACGGCCGAGGAACCGCGGGTCCACCTCCAGGAGTTGCTGCTGCGTCGCGTCGGTGGCACGGCGGGCTGACCGGTACCCGCATAGGCTGACCTGATGCTGGATGAGCGGGACGCGGCCGGCTCCGGCCGGGGCCGGTCGCCCGGGTTCCCCGACGCCGCGCCCCCGATCCGGGCGGCGGGTGGTGTCGTGTGGCGCCCCGCCGACGACCCCGGGCCGGTCGGGGGGCCGGCCGCCGGGAGCACGGGCGCCGCCCCGCGCGGTGGGATGCTGGTCTGCCTCGTGCACCGGCCCCGCTACGGCGACTGGTCGCTGCCCAAGGGCAAGCTGGAGCCGGGCGAGCATCCGCTGCGCGCCGCCGTACGGGAGGTGGCCGAGGAGACCGACGTCCGGGCGGTGCCGCAGGTGCGGCTGCCCACCGTGCGCTACCGCAGCGAGGGCCGCCCGAAGGTCGTCGACTACTGGTCGATGCGGGCCGTGGCCACCGGCGGCTTCCAGCCGGGCACCGAGGTCGACGACGTGCGCTGGCTCGGCGTGGACGAGGCGGTCCGACTGGTCAGCTACCCGCACGACGCCGAGGTGCTGGCCGCGTTCGCGGCCCTGCCGACGGTCACCGGGACGGTGGCGCTGGTCCGGCACGCCCACGCCGGCAAGCGGGCCACCTGGTCGGGCCCGGACACCGGCCGGCCGCTCGATGCCAAGGGCTGGGCGCAGGCCCACGCGCTCGCCCCGCTGGTGGCGCTGCTCCGCCCGGCGCGACTGCTGTCGGCCTCGGCCCGTCGCTGCGTACAGACCCTGGACCCGGCGGCGGCGCTGCTCGACCTGCCGATCGAGATCGACGGCGACCTGGACGAGCCGCTGCCGGGCCAGCAGCCCGACGAGTGCGCGCTGGCCGCCGCCGCCCGCCTGGCCGCGCTGGCGGCCACCGGCGAGCCGGTGGGGGTGTGCAGCCAGGGCAAGGTGATCCCGGGCGCCCTGGCCCGGCTCAGCGGGCGGCCGGGCGACTTCACCACCCCGAAGGGCGGCGGCTGGCTGCTCGCCTTCGCCGGCGACCGCCTGCTCGCCGTCGACCGCCTCTGACCGCGCGCCCACCGGGGCCGGCCGCTCCCGACCGGCCCGGCGGGCGGCGGGTCAGACCGGCCCGTCGGGCGGCGGGTCAGACCGGTGGCAGGGTCAGCGTCACCGCGACCGGCAGGTGGTCGCTGGCCGTCCCGGGCGGGGCCGCCGCGTCGGCGGCGGCCAGGCCGGGCGTGACGAAGACGTGGTCGATCTGCTGGCGCGGGGCGTCCGCCGGGCTGGTCGGCAGGGGGCGGGCGGCGGCAAGCGCGTCGACCAGACCGGCCCGGGTGAACTCGGCGAACGCCGGGTCGCCCGGCTCGGTGTTCAGGTCCCCCGCGACCACCAGGGGACGGCCGGCCGCGTACCGCACGGCGAAGTCGGCGACCGCGCGGGCCTGGACCACCGGGTCCTCGCCGGGCGGCGGTTGCAGGTGGGTGGCGACGACCGCCAGGCGGACGCCCTCGCTGAAGTCGACGGTGACGCCGAGGGCCTGCGCCCCGGTGGGCGCGCCGACCGCCGGCAGCGGCCGGGTCCGCGCCGCGTCCAGCGGCCACCGGCTCAGCACGGCGTCGCCCCAGAGCGGGTCGGCGGCCGGCGCGAAGACGTACGGCATGTCCAGCCGCTCCGCCAGCAGGTCGAGCGTGTCGTGGCCGCCGTTGAGCAGCCAGCCCCGGTCGACCTCGCTGAGCGCCACGACGTCGGCCCCGGCCACGGCCCGCGCCAGCGCGTCCGGGTCGAAGCGGCCGTCCATCCCGAACCCCATCCGGACGTTGTACGCCGCCACCCGCACCGTCTCCGGCGGCCCGTCCCGGTTGGTGGCGGAGAGCAGCTCGTCGCTGGCGACCGCGGCCAGCAGCGTCATCACGGCGGCGGTGGCGGCCGTCCACACCGGCGGCAGCGGCGACCGGGGCCCCGGGGCGGGACGCCTAGCCAGCGCGACGGCGGCGACCAGCGCCGCCACCGCCACCGGCACCCCGGCGTTGGGGTGGCCGAGGTCGTAGGCGGAGTAGTAGGCCACCGCCGCGACGGCGAAGACGAGCATCCCGGCGACGGCGGCGTACCCGCGCCGCCCGGCCGCCCGCGCCGGGTCCTGCCCACCGCCGGCCGCCCGCGCCGGGGCCGACGCGCCACCGGCCGCCCGCGCCGGGTCCTGCCCAGCGCCGCCGGGGACCGGGGTGCGGGCTTCGTCCGCGCCGTCGTCGCCCCGCCCGTCCGCCGCACCGGCCGACGCCAGGCACGCGCCGAGACCGACGGCGGTGAGCAGGACGGCCGGCAGCAGCAGCTCCCCGCGTCCGAGGGCGACGAGGACGGTCCCGCCGACCAGGGCCACCGGCCCGAGCCACCGCCAGGCGCCCCGGCGGGGCGGGGCCAGCGCGGCGAGCAGGAACCCCCCGACCGCCACGGCGAGCGGGGCGGGGCCGAACAGCGGCACGGTGGCCACCCCCACCTCGTCGGCGGGATCCGACCGCAGCAGACCGAACTGGTACGACGTCGCCGTCCGGGCGACCGCGGGGGAGAGCGCCACCATGCCGGCGAGCAGCAGCGCCGGTCCGGCCAGCAGCCAGCTCCGTACGCCGCCCGCCCCGGCCGGCGGCGCGGGCCGCGCCTGCCCCGCCAGGAAGAGCCCCGCGACCCCGACGGCCGCCAACCACGCCGGCCAGTCCCCGAAGAACGCCGAGCGGTACGTGTCCAGCACCGTGTGCAGGACGGCCCCGACCGCCAGCCCGAGCGCCAACCCTGGCACGGGGCGGTCGGTGCCGGCGGCGACACCGGCGAGCCAGACCAGCCCGGCGAGCAGCCCGGCCGTGGCGAGCCAGAGCTGGAGCCGCCCGCCCGGCTGGCCGTTGACGGCGAGCCGCGCCACGACCAGCAGCACCGCGGCGACGAGCGTCACGGGGCGGGCGCCGACGCGACGGATCAGCGCGGGCGCGGCCAGGGCGAGCAGGAACCAGCCGAACGCGAACGCCCCCAGCAGTTCGGCGGGGGTCGAGGCGGCCTGCCCGAAGATGGTGATGACCGCCGGCAGGAAGACGCGCAGCACGTCGACGAGGAGCACGACGCCCAGGGCGAGGGTGACGGTGGTGAGGAGGCGGTAGCGCACCGGGCTGCCTTTCGCCGACCGGAAGGGGTGCGGCGATTCTGCGGGCGGGGCACGGTCGGGGTCAACGGGTGGGGGTGGACACGGCGAAGGGCGCCCACCGTCGGTGGACGCCCTTGCCGTACCGCCAGGTTCAGCGCTTGGTGGCGGCCTTCTTCGCCGCCGCCTTCTTTGCCGGCGCCTTCTTCGCCGCCGCGCTCTTGCTCGCCGTCGCGGCGGTCTTCTTCGCCGCCGTGGCCTTGGTCGCCGCGGTGGTCTTCTTCGCCGGGGCGGCCTTGGTGGTCGCGGTCTTCTTCGCCGCGGTGGTCTTGGTCGCCTTCGCCGCGGGGGCCTTCTTGGCCGCCGCGGTCGCCTTGGTCCCGGTCGCCTTGGTCCCGGTCGCCTTCGCGCCCGCGGCCTTCGCGCCCGTGGCCTTGGCACCCGTGGCCTTCGCCCCGGTGGCCTTCGCCCCGGTGGCCTTGGCACCCGTCGTCTTGGCCGCCGCGGTGGTCTTGGCGGCGGACGTGGTCTTGGCGGCGGCAGCCGTGGTCTTCTTCGCCGCCGCCGTGGCCTTCGGCACCTTGCCGCTGGCCACCATCTCCTTGAAGCCGGCGCCGGGCCGGAAGGTCGGGACGGATGTCTTCTTGACCTTCACCGCCTCGCCGGTCCGTGGGTTGCGCGCTGTTCGGGCGCCCCGGACGCGCTTTTCGAACGCTCCGAATCCGGTGATCGCCACCTTCTCGCCCTTGGTGACCGCCGCCTGGACCTCAGCGAGGACCGCGTCGAGCGCGGCCGTCGCCGTCTTCCGGTCCCCCAGGCGAACGGCGAGCGCCTCGATGAGCTCGGCCTTGTTCACGACTTCCTCCCGATTGTGCAACTGACTCGACGCGAGCCATTCTGCGCGCACGGTATGCCCTGTGCTGCCGGGACACAAACATTCGGTCGAAAAAAGCCCTTGTGTCGTAACGGATTCGCCCCCACCGGTGAGACCGGCGGGGGCGGAAACCGCTGTGGGATCGGGCGTACGGCTATGCGACCGAGGGCAGGAACGGCGGCCGGGCGGCCTCGAAGGCGCTGATCTCCGGCTCGTGGCGGAGAGTGAGTCCAATGTCGTCCAAGCCCTCCAGCAGCCGCCAACGGCTGAAGTCGTCCATCGGGAACGACCAGGTGGCCTCGCCCACACGCACCTCGCGGGCGGTCAGGTCCACGGTGACGGGGGTGGTCGGGTCGGCCTCCACCAGGTCCCAGATCTCCTCGACCGCCTTCAATTCCAGCTCGACCGGGAGCAGCCCCTCCTTGAGGGCGTTGCCCCGGAAGATGTCGCCGAAACGGGGCGCGATCACGGCACGGAACCCCCAGTCGCGCAGCGCCCAGACGGCGTGCTCCCGGGAGGAGCCGGTGCCGAACTCCGGACCGGCCACAAGAATCGACGCACCCGAATGGGTGGCATCGTTGAGCACGAATTCCGGGTCCTCCCGCCAGGCGCTGAACAAGCCGTCCGCGAAACCGGTCCGGGTCACCCGCTTGAGGTACACGGCAGGGATGATCTGATCGGTGTCCACATTGGAACGCCGCAGCGGCACGGCGGTGCCCGTGTGGGTGGTGAACCTCTCCATCTGGGTGCCCTTCTACAGGTCGGCGGGAGCGGCCAGCCGGCCGGCCACGGCGGTGGCGGCGGCGACCGGCGGGGAGACCAGGTGGGTGCGTCCGCCCCGGCCCTGGCGGCCCTCGAAGTTGCGGTTGGAGGTGGAGGCGGAGCGCTGGCCCGGCGAGAGCGTGTCCGGGTTCATCCCCAGGCACATGGAGCAGCCGGCGAAGCGCCACTCGGCGCCGGCGTCGCTGAAGACCTTGTCCAGCCCCTCCGCCTCGGCCGCCTCGCGGACGGCGGCGGAACCGGGCACGACCAGCATCCGCACCCCGTCGGCGACCCGGTGCCCGCGCAGCACGTCGGCGGCGGCCCGGAGGTCCTCCAGCCGGCCGTTGGTGCAGGACCCGACGAAGACCACGTCGACGGCGAGGTCCCGCAGCGGGGTGCCGGGGCGCAGGTCCATGTACTCCAGCGCGCGTCGGGCGGCGGTCCGCTCGGCCTCGGTGACGAACTCCTCGGGCGTGGGCACCACCGCGCCCAGCGGCGCGCCCTGGCCCGGGTTGGTGCCCCAGGTCACGAACGGGGTGACCGCGCCGGCGTCCAGGGTCACCTCGGCGTCGAAGGTGGCGCCCTCGTCCGTGGGCAGGGTCCGCCACCAGGCCAGCGCCGCGTCCCAGTCGGCGCCCTTCGGGGCGTTCGGCCGCCCCTTCAGGTACGCGAAGGTGGTCTCGTCCGGCGCGATCATGCCGGCCTTGGCGCCCCACTCGATGGACATGTTGGCGATCGTCATCCGCCCCTCCATGGACAGCGACCGGATCGCCTCGCCGCGGTACTCGACGATGTGCCCGCGGCCGCCGCCCGTGCCCACCTGGGCGATCAGCGCGAGCACCAGGTCCTTTGCGGTGACCCCTGGGGCGAGCCGCCCGGTCACGTTCACCGCCATCGTCTTCGGCCGGCTCTGCGGCAGCGTCTGGGTGGCCAGCACGTGTTCGACCTCACTCGTGCCGATGCCGAACGCGAGCGCGCCGAACGCGCCGTGGGTGGCGGTGTGCGAGTCCCCGCAGACGATGGTCATGCCGGGCTGGGTGACGCCGAGCTGCGGGCCGATGACGTGCACGATGCCCTGGTTCTCGTCGCCCAGCGGGTGCAGCCGCACCCCGAACTCGGCGCAGTTGCGGCGCAGCGTCTCGATCTGCGTACGCGAGGTGGGGTCGGCGATGGTGAGCAGATCGCCGCGCCGCAGGCTAAACGACGGGTCGGCGTACCCCGTCGGGGTGTTGTGGTCCTCCGTCGCGAGCGTGAGGTCGGTGCGGCGCACCCGGCGCCCGGCGAGGCGCAGCCCGTCGAAGGCCTGCGGGCTCGTCACCTCGTGCAGCAGGTGCAGGTCGATGAAGAGCAGATCGGGCTCGCCCTCGGCGGACCGTACGACGTGCGCGTCCCAGACCTTCTCGGCCAGGGTCCTCGGCTCGGTAGTAGTGACTCCCACCATCTGGACATCCTAAATTCTGGGAGGTAAGTTTCGGCTTGTGGGACACAGTATGAGCGGTGTCGGCGTTCTCGACAAGGCGGTGGTCATCCTGGCCGCCTGCGTCGACGGCGCCAGCCTGGCCGAACTCGTTGAACGCACCAAGCTGCCCCGGGCCACCGCGCACCGGCTGGCGCAGGCGCTGGAGATCCACCGGATGCTCGTCCGGGACACCCAGGGTCGATGGCGTCCCGGCCCGCGCCTGGGTGAGCTCGCCAATGCCGCCCCGGACGTGCTCCTGACGGCGGCGGAGCCGCTGCTGGCGGCGCTGCGGGACGCGACGGGCGAAAGCGCCCAGCTCTACCTGCGCCGCGCCGACGAGCGCATCTGCGTGGCCGCCGCCGAGCGCGCCAGCGGCCTGCGGGACACCGTGCCGGTCGGCTCGGTGCTGCCGATGACGGCGGGCTCCGCGGCGCAGATCCTGCTCGCCTGGGAGCCGCCCGAGGCCGTGATGCCGCTGCTGCCCCGGTCGAAGTTCACGGGTCGCACCCTCGCCGAGGTACGCCGCCGGGGCTGGGCGCAGAGCGTCGCCGAACGCGAAGCCGGTGTGGCGAGCGTCTCGGCGCCGATCCGCGACCGCACCGGTCGGGTCATCGCCGCGATCAGCATCTCCGGGCCCATCGAGCGCCTGGGACGTCGCCCCGGCGAACGCCACGCGATGGCCGTGGTCCGGGCCGGCCAACGCCTCTCCGGCCTCTGACGCCCCCACCCCACCCACCCGACGGCTCGCCCCCACCGCCGCCCATCGGCCCCACGTCGATCAAGAAGTTCGCGCCCGGGTCCGACCCCGGACCGAGCGAGAACTTCTTGACCGACACGACCGGCAGCGGCGTGGTCCGGGGCCGGGGTGCAGCCCGGGCGGAAGGATGGAATGCCGAACGGCCCGTCCCACCGGAGTGGGACGGGCCGTTCTGAGGTGTAGCCCCGACCGGATTCGAACCGGCGCTACCGCCTTGAGAGGGCGGCGTCCTGGGCCGCTAGACGACGGGGCCAAGACTTCACTGCTTCCACCGCCCTTGCGAGCGGTGCGGCTGTAGTCTAGCGGCGTCCCCTCCGGAGACGGAAATCGGGGCCACCGACTCCGGGTCCGCAGGAGCGGGTCCATCGGGACCGGGCCGACCGGGACCGGATCGGCGCGGGGCATCGGCGGTGGCCACCGCACCAGCCACGCGACATGCGAAACGGCCCGCCCCACCGGAGTGGAACGGGCCGTTCACTGTGTAGCCCCGACCGGATTCGAACCGGCGCTACCGCCTTGAGAGGGCGGCGTCCTGGGCCGCTAGACGACGGGGCCAGAACCTGACTTGCGGCACCGCTCTGCCGAGCGGCGCCGCTGGACTCTATCAGAGAGAACCCCGATCCCCTGATCGGGAACCGGAGTCGTCTCCTACGAGATCCAGCGCTCGAAGCTCTTGCGAACCTCGGCTGCGCTGGGGTACCAGGACTCGAACCTAGACTAACTGAACCAGAATCAGTCGGGCTGCCAATTACCCCATACCCCATTGGCCCCTTGCGGTGCCGGGATCAAACTTTACCCTCCCGGTGCCAGCAGGCCAAATCGACTCCCCCAAACCGCCCCTGAACTGCGGAAACGGGGCCTCGACGCGGATCAGGCGACGGGCACCACCGGGTTGGTGAGGTCTCCGATCCCCTCGATCCGCACGGTGACCGTATCCCCGTCCAGCAGCGGGCTAACCCCCGCCGGCGTGCCCGTGAGCACCACGTCGCCGGGGAGCAGCGTCATCACGTGCGAGACGTACGACACCAGGGCCGGCACGTCGAAGACCATGTCGCGGGTCCGGCCGAGCTGACGGACCTCCATCTCCTCGGGATTGCGACCCACCTCACAGCGGATCTCCAGGTCGCGGACGTCGAGCCCGGTGGTGATCCACGGTCCGATCGGGCAGAACGAGTCGAAGCCCTTGGCGCGGGTCCACTGGCCGTCGGAACGCTGGAGGTCCCGGGCGGTGACGTCGTTGGCGCAGGTGTAGCCGAAGATGGCCCGCTCCGCGGCGGCCCGGTCGGCCCGGCGGGCGCCCGGCGCGCCGATCACCACGGCCAGTTCGGCCTCGTGCTCGACCTGCTTCGAGAAGATCGGCAGCCGGATCGCGTCGCGGGGCCCGATCACGGAGGTGGACGGTTTGAGGAAGAGCAGCGGCTCCTTCGGCACCTCGCTGCCGTGCTCGGCGGCGTGCTCGGCGTAGTTGCGACCGACGCAGACGACCTTGCTGGGCAGGATCGGCGAGAGCAGGCGGACGTCCGACAGCGCCCAGCGGGCGCCGCTGAAGGTGATCTGGCCGAACGGGTGGCCCTCGATCTCGGCGATGGTCAGGCCCTGCGGGCCCGCCTCCGCTTCGCCCTCGACGACCCCGAACGACATTCCCTTGGCATGAGCAAAACGAGCGATACGCACCAGGCCAATCTAGCCCCGGCGACCCGCGACCCGGCCGAGGCCGCAGTCAGGCGCGCCCCGGGACGCCGGGAGGGCGCACCCTACGACACCGTCCGTTCGCGGGGGCGGAGTTCGCGACTTCGTACCCGCCCGGTGTCGTCGCGCCCCTAGCGTCGGCTCCGGAGGTTCGTTCGTATGCCTGCATCGACACGACACCACAGGGCCCTCGCAGTGTTCGTACACTGCCTCGGCATTCTCTCCGCCGTGCCGGCACTGCCGGCGGCGGCGCCACCCGCGGCGGCCGCGCCACCACCGGTGGTCGCGCCGACCCCGGAGCCGGCGATGCCGTCGGCGCCGCCGGCGGTGCCCACCCCGGCCCGGGCCGCCCCGCCGGTGGCGAAGCCGCCGGTCACGGTCGCGGTGGTACCGGAGAGCACGCCGGCGCCGCGCTACCGGATCCAGGTCCGCAACAGCGGTGGCACGCCGGTGGACACCACCGTCCGGCAGGAGCTGCCGCCCGGGGCCTCGGCGACCGCCATCACCGCCGGGGGCCGGGCCACCCGGGCCCACGGGCAGTCGGCCACCGAGGTGACCTGGCAGCTGAAGCTGCCCGCCCGTAGCACCACCACCCTGGGCACGGCGCTCACCGCCGCCGCCCCGGCCCGGCCGCTGACCGCGCCGGCCTGCGCCTACGCCCGCGACGGCAGCCGGCCGTACGACTGCGCGACCGCGACCTGGAACGCGGGCGTGCCGGCCGCCGCGCCCGAGCGTTCCGAAGCGCCGCCGTGGCGCCGGACGCCGGTGCTGCTGGCCGGGCTCGGCACGGTGACGGTGCTCGCGGTGGGCGGGGTGTGGACCTGGCGCCGGCGCCGCCGGCCGGTCGCCGCGGCCCTCTCCGGCCAGCGGCCGGGGACGGTCTACCCACGCCCGGCCGCGCCGCGACCGGAACAGCTCCGCCGCAAGCCGTCCGTCTGGTTGATCGTCCCGGTGGCCGCCGCCGTGCTCGCCGGCACCGTGGGCACCGCCGCCTGGACGGCCACCCGGCAGGTCGCCGCCGTCGACACCGACAGCCAGCCGACCAGCGGCGCGTGGCTGGGCCAGGGGGTCAACGGCGCCGTCGGCGAGCCGCTGCGCGAGTCGGCGTTCGAGTTCACCGTGTACCGCGTCGCGTGCGAGCCCGGCGCCACGGCCCGGCAGTGCGAGGCGACGGTCGGGGTGCGCAACCTCACCCCGGAGCAGCAGAGCTGGCACGGCCGGCTGCAACGGGCGTACCTGCCCGACGGCAACTTCGTCAGCACCGACGAGCAGGCGACCCGCGCGGCCAACCAGGGCCGGGACGTCTTCGCCCAGCCGATGGCGGGCGGCAGCCGGACGGTGCTGCCGCTGGTCTTCACCGTCGCCGGGAAGGCGCCGCCGGAGCAGCTTGAGCTGCGCAGCGGGGTGTTCTCCGCCGGGGTCCGGGTGGACGTGCCCTGACCGGGCGCCGGGCGGCGGTCGTACCCTTGGCTTCGTGACCGCCGCCCTCACCCCGCCCGTCGTTCCCGACGCGGCACGCCGCCACCGGGCGCACGAGGAGCCGTCGACCACCGTTCCCGCGACGACCTGGGTTCCCCTCCTGGAGGCGCACGAAAGGCGTGCGGACGTCCTGACCGCGGGCCACCGCGCCCGCAGGGCCACGGGGGAACGCCACGCGATCGACGACTTCCTGTACGACTACTACGGCACCAGGCCCTCCGTGCTCCGACGGTGGCACCCGGGCGTGGGCGTCTCCCTGGAGCCGGGGCCGGACGGCTCCGCCCCGCACCGGCAGTGGCGTTGGTACGCGACGGCGGCGGACGGGGCGGTGAGCTTCGACGTCGCGGCGTTCCTCGCCGACCGGAGCGAGTCGGTGCGCTTCATCCACCGGCTGTTGTCCGCGATCGCGTCGCGACCCGCCTTCACCGGCTGCTTCGGCCTGCACGAGTGGGCGATGGTGTACCGCCAGCGGGAGCACCGGCACCCGCTCCCCCTGCGACTCGGGCAGGAGGGCACCGACGCGGTCGTCGAGTCGCACCAGATCCGCTGCACGCACTTCGACGCGTACCGCTTCTTCACCCCGGACGCCGTCGGCCTCAACCGGCTCCGACCCACGCGGGAGAGCCAGGTGGAACTCGACCAGCCGGGCTGCCTGCACGCATCGATGGACTGCCACAAGTGGGCGACCAAGTTGGGCCCCGCGGTCCCGGGGGACCTGGCGCTCGACTGCTTCGAGCTGGCGAGGGACATCCGGCTACTCGACATGCAGGCGTCCCCGTACGACTTCTCCTCCTACGGGCAGCCCGCGGTGGCCATCGAGACGCCGGAGGGCAAGGCCGAGTACGTGGCGCGGCAACGCGAGTTCGCGCAGCGTGCCGGCCAGCTACGCGCCCGGCTCATCGGCGTCTGCGCGGCACTGCTCGACCAGGCGGCGCCATCGCCACGGGTGGGGCTGTGACGCCCTGAGCCAGCGGTCTGCCCGCTGAGGTCGTGGAGCTGGCCGCCGGGGACCCCGTCGATGACAGCGAGGAACACCAGGCCCCGCGGGGAGCGTCGGGTCAGTCGCCGTCGACGCGGCGGTCGCGCTTGCGCTGTGACCGGCGCTTCTTGTCGGCCAGCCGGCGCTCCTTCGCGCCCCGCGACGGGCGGGTGGGCCGGCGGGGCGGGGGCGGCGGGGCGGCGGCCTCGCGCAGCAGCGCGGCCAGCCGTTCGCGGGCGGCCTCCCGGTTGGCGAGCTGCGCCCGGTGCTCGCTGGCGGCCACGGTGAGCACGCCGTCGACCAGCCGGCCGGCGAGCCGCTCCAGCGCCCGCGCCCGCAGCGGCTCGGGCACGCCGGGCGAGGCGGCCAGGTCGTAGCTCAGCTCGACGCGCGAGTCGGTGGTGTTGACGCCCTGGCCACCGGGCCCCGACGACCGGGAGAACCGTTCCCGCAGCTCGGCGGCGGGAACGGTCCACCGGTCGTTCACCCGCAGTCCGTCGTCCACCCCCCGAGGCTAGCGCCCCTGCCGGACGCTCGGGGTAGCGGACGGGCCCGGGGTCTGCGCGGGTGGGTCGGGACTGTCGTCGGAGTCGGCGGCGGCGTAGGCGACCGCCCCCACCAGCAGCAGGGCGATCACCCCGATCTTCGTGGTGGCCACCTTGATCAGCAGCCACGCGGCGCTCCGGGCGCCGGGCACGGTCATCTTGACGGTCTGGTAGTCGGCCCACCCGCGTCGTGCCCGGGCGTACGCCGACCCCACACCGGTACCGATCAACAGGCCCACCAGCAGGAGGACCACGATTCCAGGACGCTCCACCCGAGCCAGTTATCCATACTCAGCGTGATATTTCCATTGGCCGATCATTCCGCGCCGGGTATCCGACAGTTTTCACATTCCCGGGGCCGTCCCGGACGGCGGCCCGCAGCTCAGCCGCCCTTCCCGATGATCGTGTCGGCGGTCTGCTGCACCTGTTCGATGGGGATGGCGAAGCCGATGCCGATCGAGCCGTTGCCGTCGATCGTGGCGATGGCCGTGTTCACCCCGACCACCTCGCCGCGCGCGTTGACCAGCGGGCCGCCCGAGTTGCCCGGGTTGATCGAGGCGTCGGTCTGCACGGCGGTGTGCCGGTTGTCGCCGAGGCGCACCTGCCGGTCCAGGGCGCTGACGATGCCGGCGGTGACGGTGCCGGACAGCCCGAGCGGCGAGCCGACCGCCAGCACCGGCTCCCCCACCCGGGTGGATCCCGGCTTCGCCAGGGGCAACGCCGCCAGGCCGGCCGACGGCGGCACCCGCAGCACGGCGAGGTCGCTGCGCGGCTCCCGCCCGACGACCTCGGCGGCGAACCGCCGCCCGTCGGGTAGTTCCACCGTCACCGAGCCGCCGCGCCCCTTGGCCAGGATGTGGTCGTTGGTGATGATGTGCTGCTGGTCGTCGACGGCGAAGCCGGAGCCGGAGGCCGAGGCGCCGCCGGCCCCGCCCACCAGCACCGAGACCACCCCGGGCACGGTCTTCCCGGCGGCGGTCACCAGTTCCGCCGGGACGGGGGCCGCCGAGGCCGCCGCCGGGCCCGGGGCGTCGTCGCGGCCCGCCACGATGCCGCCGGCCACCGCGCCGGAGGCGGTCGACAGGGCCACCACCGCCAGCGCCGCCAGCACCCGTCCGCGCGGGCCGCGGCCCGCCGGGCCACCGTCGGGGTCGGACCCGCCCCACCGGGCCCGCCCGTCGGAATCCAGCTCCGGGGAGATGAACCAGGGGCCGCGCGGTTCGCCCAGCCCGGTCTGCACTGCCATGCGTACGCTCCTCACGTGTCCTTCTCGACGGCGGCCGTACGGGTCAGGGCAGCCGGGCGAACCAGCGCATCGAGCCGGCCGCCGCGCCCATGGCGAACACCAGCCCGAGACCGATGAACCGGGCCGAGACGTCCTGCCGTTCGATGCGGTAGCCGACCGAGGTACCGATGTCGTCGTAGACGGCGCGCAGCTCGTCGCTGGTGCTGGCCTCGTGGAACACGCCCCCGGTCTCCTCGGCGACCGCGCGCAGGGTCTGCCCGTCGACGGGCACCTGGATCGGCCGCCCGCCCCGGTCCACCGTGCCGCCGGGGGTGCCGAACGAGATGGTGTGCACCGGCACCTTCATGTCGACCGCCTCGGACGCGGCCTCCATCGGGTCGATGCCGGAGGTGTTCGCCCCGTCGGAGAGCAGGATGATCCGGGCCGGCGGCGGGTCCTTCGCCGCCTGGCTGTCGAAGCCCTTCACCGCGCCGAGCGAGGTGCTGATGGCCTCTCCGATGGCGGTGCCCTGCACCCCGGTGGCCCCCTCGACCAGCCGCTCGACGCCCTCGTGCAGCGCCTCCCGGTCGGTGCTCGGCGGCACCAACACCGCCGCGCTGCCGGCGAAGGCGACCAGCCCGACGTTGAACTCGTCCGGCAGGCCGTCGACGAAGCGCCGGGCGGACTCCTTGGCGGCGCTGAGCCGGTCCGGTTCCACGTCGCCGGCGAGCATCGAGGTGGAGACGTCCACGGCGACCATCACCGTGGCCCGTTCGCGGGGCACCCGGACCTCCGCCGTGGGCCGGGCGAAGCCGACCACCAGCAGCGCCAGCATGGCCACGAAGAGCCCGGCCGGCACGTGCCGCCGCCAGGCCGGACGGTGCGGCGCGACCCGGTCGAGCAGCCGCAGGTTGGTGAAGCGGACGGCGTACCGGCTGCGGCGGCGCTGCATGAGCAGGTAGCCGACGGCCAGGGCGAGCACCCCGAGCAGGAGCCAGAGCCGGGCGGGCGACTGCCAGATCACGCCGCACCTCCCCGGGCCACCCGCGCCGGGGCGGCCGCGAGGCGCCGCTGGGCGTGCACGTGCCGCACGATGTCGGCGCCCCAGTCCCGGTCGGTGCGCAGCGGCAGGTGCGCGGCCCCGCTGCGGCGCAGCGCCTGGCGTACCTGCTCGCGTTGGGCGGTCGCGGCGGCGGCGTAGCGCTCGCGCAGCGCGCGGTCGCCGGTCCAGACCTCGCGCCGCCGCCCGGTCTCCGGGTCGACGAGGGTGACCAGTCCGACGTCGGGCAGCTCCAGCTCCCGGGGGTCGGTGACCTGCACGGCGAGCACCTGGTGCCGCGCGGCGAGGCGGCGCAGGGGCACCTCCCAGGACGGCGCCTGCCGCGGGTCGTCGGGCAGTCCGTCGAGGAAGTCCGAGACCACCACGACGAGGCCGCGGCGCAGCGCCACCCGGTGCACGGCGGCCAGCCCGTCGGCCAGGTCGGGGCCCGCCGGCGCCGGCTCGTCCCGGTCGTAACCGCCGACACGCGGGGCGGTCAGCAGGGCCCGGAGCAGCCCGAACAGATGGGTACGTCCGCTGCGGGGCGGGAACCGGCGCAGCCCGTCCGGGCCGAGCACCTGCGCGCCGAGGCGGTTGCCCACGCCGCCGGTGAGGAAGCCGACCGCCGCGACGGCCGCCACGGCCAGCTCCCGCTTGTCCAGCTCGGCGGTGCCGTACTCCATGCTGGGGCTCGCGTCGACCAGCAGCCAGGTGGTCAGCTCCCGGTCGGCGTCGACCTCGCGTACGTGCGGGACCGTGGTGCGGGCGGTCACCGCCCAGTCCATCCGGCGCACTTCGTCCTCACCGGGCCGGTACTCCCGGCTGCCGGCGGTCTCGCTGCCGGGCCCGGGCAGCAGACCGCGGTACCGGCCGTGCAGCAGCCCGTCGAGCCGGCGCGTGACGGTCAGCTCCAGCCGGCGCAGCCGCCGGTCCCCGGTGAGGTCGGCCAGTCCCGGGTCGGCCGGCCCGGGGGCCGGGGCGGTGGCCCCGCGCCACCTCATGCCGCCGCCAGGTCGGCCGCGGGTTCCGGGTGGGCGGTGGCGACGCGCGGCGGCGGCACGACCTCCACCAGCCGCCGGACCACCGCTTCGGCGGCCACCCCGTCGGCGACCGCGTCGAAGGAGAGCACCAGGCGGTGGGCGAGCACGTCGACGGCGAGTTCGCGGACGTCCTCGGGCAACACGTACCCGCGACCGCGCAGGAGCGCCTGGGCCCGCGCGGCGCGGACCAGGCCGAGGGTGGCCCGGGGGCTGGCCCCGTACGCCAGCAGGGGGGCGATCTCGGGCAGGCCGAACCGGCCGGGGTCCCGGGTCGCGAAGATCAGCCGGACCACGTACTCGGCGATCGCGTGGTGCACGAAGACGTGGGCGGCGCGGGCCTGGAGGTCCCGCAGTCGCTGCGGGTCGAGCACCCGCCGGGCGACGGGCCGGTCGGCGCTCATCCGGTAGAGGATGGCGAGTTCGTCGGCGTCGCTCGGGTAGTCGACGACGACCTTCATCATGAACCGGTCGCGTTGCGCCTCCGGCAGTTGGTAGACCCCCTCCGACTCGATGGGGTTCTGGGTGGCCAGCACCAGGAACGGCTCGGGCACGGGATAGCTGTGCCCGCCGATGGAGACCTGCCGCTCGGCCATCGCCTCCAGCAGGGCGGACTGCACCTTGGCCGGGGCCCGGTTGATCTCGTCGGCGAGCACCAGGTTCGCCATGATCGGGCCCAGCTCGATGTCGAAGTCCTCGCGCGACGCGCGGTAGATCCGGGTGCCGACGATGTCGGAGGGGACCAGGTCCGGGGTGAACTGGATCCGGGAGAAGGTGCCGCCGACCACGGTGGCCAGGGTCTGCGCGGCGAGCGTCTTGGCCACCCCGGGCACGCCCTCCAGGAGGCAGTGCCCGTCCGCGATGAGAGCGGTGAGCAGGCGCTCGACGAGCCGATCCTGCCCGACGATCACGCGTTTGACCTCGAAGAGCGTCTGTTCCAGGTCGGCCGGGGTCGCATCGGGATCGGCCGGGCTGGGCACGCTGGCCAGGGTGTCCGAGATGTCCGTCACGGTGCTTGCTTCCCGTGCCGGCGGTCGGACAAACGTCGGATTATCGGCGCGGGGGCGGTCTTAAGGTGCCCGAACCGGGACGACCTTCCCGGCCGGGTGGTAACGGAAACGGGCACACCCGCGGGCGTCGATCATGCAGTTGTGGTGCCCCGCACAAGGCGCGATTCGGGGCACAACTCCCACCACAACCGCATGATCGACCCGCGAAGGGGCGAAGGGCGGGCGGGACGGGGCGGGGCGCCGGCGCCGGCCCCCGTACGAGACGGAGGCCGGCGTCGTCAGCGGGTGCTCAGTTGGCGACGACCAGGTGGAACGGCCGGTCGGCAACGCTTCCCGACGAGTTGCGGGTCTGGACGAAGACCGCGTTCGGCGTCTGGAGCCGCGGCGCGACGGAGACCTCGCCGCCCGGGGGCACGTTGTACGGGTCGGTGGTCCCGATGGTGGCGTGGAACGCCTTCAGCGAGACGTTGTAGTTGAACAGCACCTGGTACTCCCCGGGGCCGTACCGGGTGGCGGAAACCACCTCGGGCGAGCCGCGGAGCACGGTGCCGCCGTTGGTGACGACGGCGGAGGCGACGGTGCCCGGCGCCGTCGCCTGCGCGGACGGGCCCTGGGCCAGCGCGGCCTTGGCCTTGCGGGCCTCGGCGGGGGTCACCGCCGGCTGGCTGCCGGAGCCGGGCTGACGGGCGGCCGGCTGGACGACCTCGGCGGGCGCCTGCGCCGCCGGCTGGGCGACGGCGATCCCGCCCCCGGCCAGGGTGAGCGCCAGCGCGGCGAACGCCACCGCCACCGCCTTGCGTCGGAAGAGTGTGGTCATGACAGGTCTCCCTTTTGTTGACCGTGCGGATCCGACCGGTCCCACTGCACGCGGGACGGTCGACTTCCATTTTTTTCGGGCCGGGAAATAGCGACAACCGCCTGGAGCCCACACCTTCAGGCCGCACCTAGATGTTGCCGCTTCAACGATTTTGACCGGCTCTGAGCAGCGATTACTACTCAGAGTTTCGACGTCTCAACCCACTGGAAGGTAGCACCGCAAAAAGCCGGGCGTCAATAGTCGATCACGCTCGGCAATTACCCGAATCGAGATCGCCTAATTGTGAGAAGCGAACGCTGAACCATTCACGAACGGGTCACGCGAACTGCGTCGGAGCCGCCGCGTGGGCGCGTTCGGGACCGCCGGACGGGCGCTCGGACGCTATCCTCCGGCCGTGATCATCGAGACCGCGCAACCGGCGACGGGCCGCCGGACGGCGCGGCTGCGCACCGCGCTCTGCTGGGCCGCCGTCGCGCCCGGGATCGCCTGGGCGGCGGTACGACTGGGCGGTCTCGACCGGGGGCCGCTGGTGCAGCTGCTCGCCTTCACCCCGTACGCCGCCGCCGGGAGCCTCCTGCCGCTGGTGCTCGCGCTCGCCCTGCGGCGCCGGTGGCCCGCGGTGGTCGCGGCGCTGGTCACGGCGACCCTGGTGGCCGTGGTGGCACCCCGGGCACTGCCGTCCGGCCAGCCCCCGGCCGGCGGGCCGACGGTACGGCTGCTGACCGCCAACCTGCTCGCCGGGGCCGGCGACACGCGGGCGCTGGTCGACCTGGTCCGGCGGCACCGGGTCGACGTGCTCGCCGTGCAGGAGTTCACCCCGGACGCCGCGGCGGAGCTGGACCGGCTCGGCCTGCCCGGGCTGCTCCCCTACCGGCAACTCCACCCGCAGACCGGCACCGTCGGCTCCGGCCTCTACGCGCGGTTCCCGATCAGCGACGGCGGCGTCCGGCACAACCGCGGCGGCTGGGGCTTCGACCAGGCCTACGGCACGGTGGCGGTCCCCGGGGCGCCGGCGGTCCGGGTCGAGTCGGCGCACCCGTCGGCCCCGTACGCGGTGGACCAGGTCGGCCACTGGCGCGCCGACCTGGCGGCGCAGCCGCCCGCCACCCCGGACGGGCCGCTGCGGATCCTCGCCGGCGACTTCAACGCCACCCTCGACCACGCCCCGCTGCGCGCCCTGCTGGACACCGGCTACGTCGACGCCGCCGACCAGGTCGGCGCGGGCCTGGTCGGCACCTGGGGCCCGTACGACGGGGACCCGATCCCGCCGGTGACCATCGACCACGTGCTGGTCGACCGGCGGATCGCGGTGCGCGCGGTCACCGTGCACCCCGTGCGGGGCAGCGACCACCGCGCCGTCCTCGCCGAGCTGCGCCTCCCGGTCGGGTGAGGTCCCCGGCTGCCGGTGCGCGGGTGGCCGGGGCGGCTCAGACCCGGGCCCGGTCGAGGCCGTAGGTGAGCGCGTCGACGAGGGCGTGCCAGGACGCCTCGACGACGTTGGGGTGCACGCCGACCGTGGTCCAGTCGCGGTTGCTGCCGTCGACCGTCTCCAGCAGCACCCGGGTCACCGCGCCGGTGCCGTGGGTGCCCTCCAGGATCCGCACCTTGTAGTCGGCCAGCTCGAAGTCGCGCAGCTCCGGGTAGTGCCGGGCCAGCCCGACCCGCAGCGCCTCGTCGAGGGCGTTGACCGGGCCGTTGCCCTCGGCGGTGGCGATCACCCGCTCCCCGCGTACGCGGATCTTGACGGTCGCCTCCGAGACCACCGCGCCGTCCTCCCGGTGCTCGACCAGCACCCGGTACGACTCCAGCGCGAACGGCCTGGCGGGGGCGGTGTCCAGCTCCGAGCGGACCAGCAGCTCGAACGACGCGTCGGCGGCCTCGAACGACCAGCCGCCGGCCTCCAGCTCCTTGACCCGCCGGGTGACCCGCGACAGTGCCTCCGGATGGCCGGCCAGATCCAGGCCGAGTTCACGGCTCTTGAGCTCGACGCTGGCCCGGCCGGCCATCTCGGTGACGAGGATCCGCATGTCGTTGCCCACCACCTGTGGGTCCACGTGGTTGTAGAGCAGCGGATCCACCTTGATCGCGCTCGCGTGCAGCCCCGCCTTGTGGGCGAAGGCCGCGGCCCCGACGTACGCCTGGTGGGTGTCGGGGGCGATGTTGGCGATCTCGGCGATGGCGTGGGAGACCCGCACCATCTGCCCCAGGCAGCCCTCCGGTAGGACGGGCAGCCCGAGCTTGAGCTGGAGGTTGGCGACCACGGCGAAGATGTCGGCGTTGCCGGGGCGCTCGCCGTAGCCGTTGGCCGTGCCCTGGAAGTGGCGCACCCCCGCCTCCACGGCGGCGACGGTGTTGGCCACCGCGCAGGCTGTGTCGTTCTGGCAGTGGATGCCGAGCAGTTCCGGGCCGACCCCGAGCCGCGCGGTCAGGTCCGCGATGGCGGCGGTCACCTGGGAGGGCAGCATCCCGCCGTTGGTGTCGCAGAGCACCACCCGCTCGGCGCCGGCGGCGAGGGCGGTCTCCACGACGGCGGCCGTGTACGCCGGGTCGGACCGGTAGCCGTCGAAGAAGTGCTCCCCGTCGACGAAGACCCGGCGCCCCTCGGCCACCAGGTGCGCCACCGTGTCGCGGACCATCGCCAGGTTCTCGGCCCCGGTGGTGCGCAGCGCCCGCTCGACGTGCCGCAGGTCCGCCTTGGCGACCAGGGCGATCGCCGGCGTCTGCGCGTCGAGCAGGCCGCGGACCTGCGGGTCCTCGCCGACCGCCACCCCGGCCCGCCGGGTGGCCCCGAACGCGACCAGCAGCGCGTGCTTCAGGTCGAGTTCGGCGCGCGCCCGGCGGAAGAACTCGGTGTCCTTCGGCACCGCGCCCGGCCAGCCTCCCTCGATGAAGCCGACCCCGAACTCGTCGAGCAGGCGGGCCACCGCGAGCTTGTCGACCACCGAGTAACTGAGCCCCTCGCGCTGGGCGCCGTCGCGCAGCGTGGTGTCGTACACCTGGAACGTCATCAGGGAGTCCTTTCTCAGAGCAACAAAAAGACCCCCCGCGGATGCGGGAGGTCTGCGCGCTCGGCGGAGGGGAGGCCGGCGCGCTAGGTGCGAATAATCAGGTCGGTGCTGGTCACGATCGCCACTCTGCCATCCGGGACCCGGTTTTGGGAGGCGTAATCCACATGGCGGGACGGTGACGGAGGGTCCCGATACCGCACAGGTGGCCGGCTCGCCGGCACGACCCGCCGCCGGTGATCGACTTCACAAGTCACCCGGCCGCCGACCGGCGGAAACGGAGCTGGGGAAGTATCTGGAACCGATCCAGTTACCGGCCTCGTGCCGCTGTCAAGGAGGACCTGTGCTCACTGTCGGTGACCGCTTCCCCGAGTACGAACTCACCGCCTGCGTGTCGCTGGACGCCGACAAGGCGTTCGAGTCGATCGACCACAAGTCGCACCAGGGGAAGTGGCGCGTCGTCTTCTTCTGGCCGAAGGACTTCACCTTCGTCTGCCCGACCGAGATCGCGGAGTTCGGCCGGCTGAACGAGGAGTTCGCCGACCGGGACGCCCAGGTCCTCGGCGTGTCGGTGGACAACGAGTTCGTCCACTACGCGTGGCGCAAGGACCACCCGGACCTGCGCGAGCTGCCGTTCCCGATGCTGAGCGACGTCAAGCGTGAGCTGACCGCCGCCTGCGGCGTGCTCGGCGAGGACGGCGTGGCCCAGCGGGCGACCTTCATCGTCGACCCGGACAACGAGATCCAGTTCGTCATGGTGACCGCCGGCTCGGTCGGCCGCAACGTCTCCGAGGTGCTGCGGGTGCTCGACGCCCTCCAGACCGACGAGCTCTGCCCGTGCAACTGGAACAAGGGCGGCGAGACCCTGGACGCCACCAAGCTCCTCGCCGGCGCCGGGGCCTGACCATGGGTCTGGACGCGGTCAAGGCGGCTCTGCCCGAGTACGCCAAGGACATCAAGCTCAACCTCGGCTCCACCATCGCCACCAGCACGCTGAAGCCGGAGCAGGCGTGGGGCACCGCCCTGGCCTGTGCCGTCGCGGCGCGCAACCCGGTGGTGCTGCGCGAGATCGCGGCCGAGGCGGCCACCCACCTCGGGCCGGAGGCGGTCGAGGCCGCCAAGGGCGCCGCCGCGATCATGGCGATGAACAACGTCTACTACCGGGCCAAGCACCTGATCGGCGACGAGCAGTACCAGTCGATCCCGGCGCGGCTGCGGATGCAGATCATCGCCAAGCCGGGCGTGGACAAGGCCGACTTCGAGCTCTGGTGCCTGGCCGTCTCGGCGATCACCGGCTGCGGGGTGTGCCTGGAGTCGCACGAGAAGACCCTGCGCAACGCGGGCTTCAGCCGCGAGCAGGTGCACGAGGGGCTGCGCATCGCCGCCGTCGTGCACGCCGCCGCGGTGACCCTGGACGCCCAGGCCGCGCTCGCCTGACGGGTACCACACGCAGGGCCGGTGCCGCAGTGCGGCGCCGGCCCTGCGTCGTCCCCGGCACCGGCCCTGCGTCGTTCCCGGCGCCCACCAACGTCGTCCCCGGCGCCCGCCCACGTCGGCTCCGACGCCGGCCCCGCCGTTTCCGGTGGCGACGGCCCGGGTAGCTGACCGGGAGCAGACGAGAGACACCCGGACCGGCGAGACGACTGGCGACAGTCGGGGCAGGAGTTGTCAGATGGACAGGCTCGACCCGCACAGCACCCACGGCAGCCCGGACCCGCTGCGCGGCGGCGGCCAGGGCGAGTTCGCCGGCGGCGCCCCGGCCGGCACGTTCGACCCGTGGCGCTACCGCGACACCGCGAGGGTCGCCGACGCCGACCTGGTCGGCTACAAGGTCGAGGCCACCGACGGCGGCATCGGCAAGATCGACAGCGCCAGCCACGAGGTCAACGACAGCTACCTCGTGGTGGACACCGGGCCGTGGATCTTCGGCCGGAAGGTCATGATCCCGGCCGGCACCGTCAACCACGTCGACCACGACGAGCGCAAGGTGTACGTCGACCGGAGCAAGGACCAGATCAAGGCCGCCCCGGAGTACGACGAGACCGCCGACACCGACCCCACCTACCGGGACCGCCTCGGCGGCTACTACGGCGAGACGTACTCGGCCATCCCGCCCGGCACCGCCCGCTGACCGGCACGGCGTGCGACGGCCTCCCGCGGATCGTGGGAGGCCGTTACCGTGTCAGCGTGGACTCCATCGAGGTCGGTCGCCGGATCCCCTTCTCCGCGATGTTCAACTTCCGCGACGTGGGCGGCCACGTCGGCCACGACGGACGCACGGTGCGCCCGGGGCGGCTCTACCGCTCCGACTCGCTGCACCGCATCGACGACACCGACCGGGAGGCGTTCGCCGCCCTCGGCGTCCGCACGGTCATCGACCTACGCCGCCCGTACGAGGTGGAGCGTGACGGCCGCGTCCCCCACTTCGACGGCCTGACCTGGCGCAACATCCACCCGGAGCACGCGGAGTGGGGCGAGCGGCCCTACCGTCCCGGCACCGACCTGGCCCGCTACCTGGCCGACCGGTACGCCGATCTCGCCGGGACGGGCACCGCCGGGCTCGCCGAGGCGATCGGGCTGATCGCCGACGACGCCAGCGCCCCCGTGGTCGTGCACTGCGTCGCCGGGAAGGACCGCACGGGCATCGTCTGCGGGCTCACCCTCGCGGTGCTCGGCGTCGCCGACGACGACATCGCCGCCGACTACGCCCTGAGCACCGAGGCCGGCGAGCGGTACCGCGCCTGGTTCGAGGCCACCGGCCAGCGGGCGGGGCACACCCTGCCGGTGCTCACCTGCCCCGCCGACGCCATGACGCTCTTCCTCGCCGAGCTGCGGGAGGCCCACGGCTCGGTGGAGGGCTACCTGCGTCACGCCGGCGTCACCGACGCCCAACTCGCCGCGCTGCGCGAGCACCTGCTGACCTGACCCCGCCCTCCCGTGACGGCGCCGCCCCCGCACCGGGCGGCGCGGGGGCGGGGCGGTGCCGTCAGGGGGCGGATCAGAGGATGCGGCGGACCCAGCCGTGCGGGTCGTCGACCTTGCCGCGCTGGAGGTCGACGAGCTGCTGGCGCAGGGCCGTCGTGACCCGCCCGGGCTCGCCGCCGCCCACCAGGAACTCGCCGTCGGGGAAGCGCACCCGCCCGATCGGGGTGACGACGGCGGCGGTGCCGCAGGCGAACACCTCGCGGAGCCGGCCGCTCGCGGCGTCCGCCTGCCAGTCGGCGAAGCTCACCGGCCGCTCCTCGATCCGGTGCCCGGCGTCGGCGGCCAGGGTGAGCACCGACTCCCGGGTGATGCCGGGCAGGATCGTGCCGGTCAGCGGCGGGGTGACCACGGTGTCGTCGTCGTAGACGAAGAACACGTTCATGCCGCCCAGCTCGTCGACGAAGCGACGCTCCACCGCGTCCAGGAAGACCACCTGGTCGCAGCCGTGCTCGATCGCCTCGGCCTGCGCCACCAGCGAGGCGGCGTAGTTGCCACCGCACTTCGCCGCGCCGGTGCCGCCCGGGGCGGCCCGGGTGTAGTCCGGGGAGACCCAGACCGTCACCGGCTTCACCCCGCCGGAGAAGTACGCCCCGACCGGCGAGGCGATCACCACGTAGAGGTATTCGTTGGCGGGCCGGACGCCGAGGAACACCTCGCTGGCGAACATGAACGGCCGCAGGTAGAGGCTGCCGTCCTCGCCCTCGGGGATCCAGCCCTGGTCGGCGTCCACGAGCTGACGCAGCGAGTCGACGAACGCCTCCTCGGGCAGCGGCGGCATCGCCATGCGCCGGGCGGAGGCGGCGAACCGGGCGGCGTTGGCCTCCGGGCGGAACATGGTGACCCCGCCGTCGGCCGTCCGGTAGGCCTTCAGCCCTTCGAAGATCTCCTGCGCGTAGTGCAGCACCGCGGCGGCCGGGTCCATCGGGATCGGCGCCCGCGCCTCGACCCGGGCGTCGTACCAGCCCTTGCCGTCGGCGTAGCGGATGGTGACCATGTGGTCGGTGAAGACCCGTCCGAACCCCGGGTTGGCCAGCAGGGCGGCCCGGTCGGCGACGGATACCGGCGCGGGATTCGGACGGATCTCGAAGTCGAGCTTGTCACCACCGCTCATCGCGCTGACCTCCCTGCGGGGACTACGGCACACGGGTCCGCATGCCGAGAAAACTGGTGCGAGAAACTTACCCCGAACGGTCGTTCAGCGGGTAGCGCCGCCCGGCGTACCGGCAGCGCCGGGCGGGTGCGCGCCGCCCGGACCGGGGTGCGGCCGGGCGGCCTCGCCGGACCGGGTGCGGCCGGGCGGCGTCGACGGAAACCTCGGGGTGGGTGGCCGGCGGCCTCAGGAGGTGGCGTACCCGGCCAGCCGGTCGCCGACCTCCTCGGTGCGCAGTGCCGCGCCCGGGGCCCGGCCGGCCAGCTCCACGCCCACCGCCGCGGTGACCCGGGCGGCGGCGTCGGCGTGCCCGAGCTGGTCGAGCAGCAGGGCCGCCGAGAGTACGGCCGCCACCGGGTCGGCCACGCCGCGCCCGGCGATGTCCGGCGCCGAGCCGTGTACCGGCTCGAACATCGAGGGGTACGCCCCCTCGGGGTTGATGCTGCCGCTGGCGGCCAGCCCGATCCCGCCGGTGACGGCGGCGGCGATGTCGGTGAGGATGTCGCCGAACAGGTTGTCGGTGACCACCACGTCGTAGCGCTGCGGCTGGGTGACCAGGAACATCGCGGCGGCGTCGACGTGCTGGTACTCCGTGGTCACGTCGGGGTGCTCGGCCGCCACGGCCTCGAACGCGCGCGCCCACAGCGAACCGGCGTGGGTCAGCACGTTGGTCTTGTGCACGAGGGTGACCTTGCGCCGCTCCCGGCGCGTGGCGCGGGCGAAGGCGTCGCGGATCACCCGCTCGACGCCGTGCCGGGTGTTCAGGCTCTCCTCGGTGGCGACCTCCGCCGGGGTGCCCCGGTGCAGCGCGCCGCCGGCGCCGGCGTAGAGGCCCTCGGTGCCCTCGCGGACCACCACCAGGTCGACCTCGCCGGGCTTGACGCTGGCCAGCGGCCCGGGCACGCCGGGCCAGAGCCGCGACGGGCGCAGGTTGACGTACTGGTCGAAGGCGAAGCGCAGCTTGAGCAGCAGGCCCCGCTCCAGCACGCCCGGCGGCACGGTCGGGTCGCCGACGGCGCCGAGCAGGATCGCGTCGTGCCCGGCCAGCTCGGTGAGCACCGAGTCGGGCAGCACCTCGCCGGTGCGGTGCCAGCGGGCGGCGCCGAGGTCGTACTCGGTGGCGTCCACCCCCGGCAGCACGGCGTCGATGACCTTGCGGGCCTGCGCGACCACCTCGGGTCCGATCCCGTCCCCGGCCACCACCGCGATCCGTGCCACGTCCCTGTGCTCCCTCGCCTAGCCGTTTCGTCCGACCGTACGCCGCCGTCCCGCCTCCCGGTACGGACCTTCCAGAATGCGGGAAACGGGGATGCACAGGATCCTCCCAGGTGGCATTCATGGCGGGGTCATCTCCGCTGCCTAGCGTGATGACAAGCGGGTCAACGGGGGCCCGTGACGGAGGCCGCGAGGGCGCGGCCGGCGTCAGCGAGGGAGCAACGTCATGCGGATCGACCAGCAGCCACGGACCCGATGGGTGGACCAGTCGGCCTTCCAGCCGCGCCGGCCGGACCTGCGGCTGGGCGCCCGTAGTCACCGCGTGGACCGGTCCGGCACGGTCGGCGAGGACCGCATCGCCGTCCAGCACGCCGTGCGGACCTCCACGGCGGAATACTCGCTGCTGCTCAACGCCCCCGAGTGGCTGGGCCGTCGCGGTGTCGGGGAGGCGCTGCGGGACGCGGTGGCGGAACTGCGGGCCATCGACCTCACCTACGGCCCGACCCGGCCGGAGAGCCTGGTCTCCCGGCTGCGCCGAGGCGAGATCAGCCCCGACTCGTACCCGCCGCTGGCCGACCTGGTGGACCGCTGCGCGGCGATGCGGGCGGCCACCGACGGCTGGTTCGACGCCTGGGCGGTGCCCGGCGGCTTCGACCCCGGCGGCCTGCTCGGCGGGTGGGCGGTGGAGCGGGCCGCCGCCCGGCTGCGCGCCGCCGGCATCCACGACTACGCCGTGCTCAGCGGCGCCGACCTGGTCGTCCGCGGGCACGCGGCGCACGGCGGCCCGTGGCGGGTGGCGGTGCACCACCCGACGGACCAGCACCGGGCGCCGCTCGTGCTGGAGATGACGGCGGGCGCGGTCGGCACCTCGGGGGTGAGCGGCCGGCAGGGGCACGTGGTGGACCCGCACACCGGAGAGCCCGCCGACCAGCTGGTCGCCGCGACGGTCGTCGGGCCGGACCTCGCCGTCGCCGACGCCTACGCCACCGCGCTCTACGCCGCCGGGCCGGCCGGGCTGGACTGGTTCCGCGACGGGTCGGACTACCGCGTGCTCTTCGCCCACCGCCGCTGAGCCGGTCCCGCGTCGGCCCGCCGGGTGGGCCGGACGCGCGATCGGCCCCCACGGTCTCGGCAACGACTGTGAGGGCCGGTCAGCGACGAGTGCGCGTGGCTCGCGCAATCGAGGGGTGCGGGCCGGTCGGCCGGACGTCGACCTCGTCACCCGAAGACGGGCCCACGCCGCGAGCTCGGCCAGTGACCGCACCGATACGCTAGCGAATCGACGCAACTCAACGCAAGGGTCTCCACAGCGGACCGTCGTGACTGGAGCGTGCCGATCCGGGCCGGCAGGCCGATTTCGACGCGGGGACAGGCGGATGGCACGCTGTCCGCCGTGAGTTTCGACCTGAGCGTGTGGGCCCTGGCTGACGGGGCGACACCCGAGGACGTGCGGGCGGCGGTGCTGCGGTGCCGGCGGGGACAGCACGTCGACCGGTACCCGGACCCGCGGGTGGTGGCCTTCTACCGCGCCATCACCGGCAGCTACCCGGACCGGCCGGCCGGCCCCGGCACCCCGTGGGCGGTGGCGCCGCTGCACGCGGCCAGCGACCACGTCGAGCTGAACCTGCACCCGACCTGCGAGGACCAGGTGCTGCTCGACATCGAACGGCTGGCCGGCGCGTACGACCTGATGCTCTTCGACGCGCAGGACGGCTCGGTCTACCCGCCGCCGGCCCGGCTGCCCGGCTGACCACTCCCCGGACACGACGAGGGGCCCGGCGGATCGCCGGGCCCCCGCTCTCGCACGCTCAGGTCACTCGTCGCGCAGGTCCGCCGCGCTGGCCGCGACCGCGCCGATCGACTCCGCCGCCGAGGTGAGCAGGTCCGCGCCGAGCGCCTGGTCGACCGTGAGGGTCATCAGCGTCTCGCCGCCGGCCTCGCGGCGGGCCACCTGCATCGCCGCGATGTTGACGCCGGCCTCGCCGAGCAGCGTACCGACCGTGCCGACCACGCCCGGGCGGTCGACGTAGCGCAGGAAGACCAGGATGCCCTCCGCGCCGATCTCCACGTCGAAGCCGTCGACCTCGGTGAGCTTGATGACGTCCCGGCCGCCGGCGGTGGTCACCGTGCCGGAGACGCTGACCGTACGGCCGTCGGGCAGCGCGCCGCGGACGGTGACCAGGCTGGGGTGGTCGGCCGAGTCGGCCTGGGCGAGCAGCGTGACCTCGACGCCGCGCTCGGCGGCCAGGTGCGGCGCGTTGACGTAGGTGACCTGCTCCTCGACCACCGAGCTGAACAGCCCCTTGGTGGCGGCGAGCTTCAGCACCGACACGTCGTGGTTGACGATCTCGCCGCGCACCTCGACGGTGACGCTGGCGGCCACCCCGCCCGCGACGGCGGTGAAGGCCCGGCCGAGCTTCTCGGCCAGCGGCAGCAGCGGGCGTACGTCCTCGGCGACCACGCCGCCGGCCTGCACGTTCACGGCGTCCGGCACGAACTCGCCCTGCAACGCCAGCTTCACGCTCTTGGCCACGGCCAGGCCGGCCTTGTCCTGCGCCTCGCCCGTGGAGGCGCCCAGGTGCGGGGTGGCGACCACGTTGTCGAAGGCGAACAGCGGCGAGGAGGTGCAGGGCTCCTTGGCGTAGACGTCCACGCCCGCGCCGGCGACCCGGCCCTCGGCGATCGCGTCGGCCAGGGCCTGCTCGTCGACGAGCCCGCCCCGGGCGGCGTTGACGATCCGGACGCCGGGCTTGACGACGGCCAGCTCCTTCTCACCGATCAGGCCGACGGTCTCGGGGGTCTTCGGCAGGTGGATCGAGATGAAGTCGCTCTCCCGCAGCAGCTCCTCCAGGCCCACCAGGCGGACGCCGAGCTGGGCCGCGCGGGCCGGCTGGATGTAGGGGTCGTACGCGATCAGCCGGGTGCCGAAGGCGGCGATCCGCTGGGCGAAGAGCACGCCGATGCGGCCGAGGCCGACCACGCCGACGGTCTTGCCCTGGATCTCGACGCCGGTGTACTTCGACCGCTTCCACTCCCCCGCCTTCAGCGCGGCGCTGGCGCTGGCGGTGTTGCGGGCCACGGCCAGCAGCAGCGCGAGGGCCTGCTCGGCGGCGGAGACGATGTTCGAGGTGGGGGCGTTGACGACCATGACGCCCCGCGCGGTGGCGGCCGGCACCTCGACGTTGTCCAGACCCACGCCCGCCCGGGCGACGACCTTCAGCCGGGGCGCGGCGGCGATCGCCTCGGCGTCGATCCGGGTGGCGCTGCGCACGATGACGGCGTCGGCCTCGGAGAGCGCCGAGAGCAGGGCCGGACGGTCGGTGCCGTCGACGTGCCGGACGTCGAAGTCGTGGGCGAGCACCTCGATGGCGGCGGGAGCGAGTTCTTCGGCGATCAGTACGACAGGAGTCATTGGTCCTCGTAGTTGTCGTCAGAGGTGGGCCGGGCTGCGGGACGCCGCGCTGCGCCCTGCGCTGATCCGGGCCATGGCCGTCAGGTGCCGGCTACGCACCTACCCCGCGATCGTAGGGGGCCGGCCGGCCGGCATGTCCCGGACTACGGGGTGAGTGCCCTCACAACGGGTGACGACCCGCGGGTGGACGGCGAGCGGCGTGGCGGTACGCACAGGAAGCGGCCCGGTCCGGGCGCCGGGGAGAGCGCCCGGGCCGGGCCGCCGGGGGTGTGCGTCAGGCGGTTTCGGTGATCGGGCGGTCGACCCAGCTCATCATGCCGCGCAGCTTGCTGCCGGTCTCCTCGATCGGGTGCGCCGCGCCCTCGGCCTGCCACTTGCTGAAGTTGGGCCGGCCGGCCTCGTCCTCGGCCACCCACTCCCGGGCGAACTCGCCGGACTGGACCTCGCTGAGGATCTTGCGCATCTCCTCCTTGACCCGGGCGTCGATGACGCGCGGGCCGCGGGAGAGGTCGCCGTACTCGGCCGTGTCGGAGATGCTGTAGCGCATCTTCGCGATGCCGCCCTCGTACATGAGGTCGACGATCAGCTTCAGCTCGTGCAGGCACTCGAAGTAGGCCACCTCGGGGGCGTAGCCCGCCTCGGTGAGCACCTCGAAGCCGGTCTGCACGAGCGCCGCCGCGCCGCCGCAGAGCACCGCCTGCTCGCCGAAGAGGTCGGTCTCGGTCTCCTCGGTGAAGGTGGTCCGGATGACGCCGGCCCGGGTGCCGCCGATGCCCTTGGCGTACGACAGGGCCAGCGCGAGGGCGCTGCCGCTGGCGTCCTGCTCGACGGCGACCAGGCAGGGCACGCCCTTGCCGTCGGCGTACTGGCGGCGGACCAGGTGGCCCGGGCCCTTCGGCGCGACCATCGCCACGTCGACGTCGGCCGGCGGCTTGATCAGGCCGTAGCGGATGTTGAAGCCGTGGCCGAAGAAGATCGCCTTGCCCGGGGCCAGGTTCGGCGCGATCGACTCGGCGTAGATGCTGCGCTGGGCGGTGTCCGGCGCGAGGATCATGATGACGTCGGCCTCGGCCGCCGCGTCGGCCGGCGTGAGCACGCGCAGGCCCTGCTCCTCGGCCTTGGCCCGGCTCTTGGAGGCCTCCGGCAGACCGATCACCACGTCGACCCCGGAGTCGCGCAGCGACAGCGCGTGGGCGTGGCCCTGGCTGCCGTAGCCGATCACCGCCACCTTGCGGCCCTGGATCAGGCCCAGGTCGGCATCGTCGTCGTAGTACACCTCAACGCTCATGATTTCCCTTTCGTACGGCGGCCCGGGCGGCCCGTCGTGGATCTGTGCGGTGTCGGTCCCAGGCGGCGCTACGCGCCGGCACTGGTCGGGCGGTCCCGGCCGGCGCGGGGCGCCGGCCGGGTCGGGGTCAGGCGGCCCGGAGCGAGGGTCCGGCGGTGATGGAGCGCGAGCCGCGCCCGATCGCCACCAGCCCGGACTGGACCATCTCCTTGATCCCGAACGGTTCGAGGTCGCGCAGCAGCGCGTCGAGCTTGTCGGGGGTGCCGGTGGCCTCGACGGTCAGCGTGTCCGGTGCCACGTCGACCACCCGGGCCCGGAACAGGCCCACCGTCTCCAGCACCTGGGCCCGGGCCGCGCGGTCGGCGCGCACCTTGACCAGGAGCAGCTCCCGGGCGACCGAGACCTGCGGGTCCAGCTCGACGATCTTGAGCACGTTGACCAGCTTGTTGAGCTGCTTGGTGACCTGCTCCAGCGGGGACGACTCGGCGTTGACCACGATGGTGATCCGCGAGACGTCCGGGTTCTCGGTCTCCCCGACGGCGAGACTGTCGATGTTGAAGCCGCGCCGGGAGAACAGCCCGGAGACCCGGGCCAGGACGCCCGGCTTGTTCTCCACCAGGACGCTCAGGGTGTGCATGGTCATCAGATGTCATCCTCGTCGAAGGCCGGGCGGACGCCCCGGGCGAACATGATCTCGTCGTTGCTGGTGCCGGCGGCGACCATCGGCCACACCATGGCGTCCTTGCCGACGACGAAGTCGATGACCACCGGGGCGTCGTCGATCGCCATCGCGGCGGCGATGGTCGCGTCGACGTCCTCGGCGTTCTCGCAGCGCAGGCCCACGCAGCCGAGCGCCTCCGCGAGCTTCAGGAAGTCGGGGATGCGGTGCTTGTGGGTGCCGAGGTCGGTGTTGGAGTAGCGCTCCCCGTAGAACAGGGTCTGCCACTGCCGCACCATGCCGAGGTTGCCGTTGTTGATCACGGCGATCTTGACCGGGATGCCCTCCAGCGCGCAGGTGGCCAGCTCCTGGTTGGTCATCTGGAAGCAGCCGTCGCCGTCGATCGCCCACACCACCGTGTCGGGCTTGCCGACCTTGGCGCCCATCGCCGCCGGCACCGCGTAGCCCATCGTGCCGAGGCCGCCGGAGTTCAACCAGGTGTACGGCTTCTCGTAGGAGATGAACTGCGAGGCCCACATCTGGTGCTGGCCGACCCCCGCGACGTAGATCGCGTCCGGGCCGACGAGCTCGCCGAGCCGCTTGATCACGTACTGCGGGGAGAGGGTGCCGTCGGCCGGCTCCTCGTAGCCCAGCGGGTACCGCTTGCGCAGGTCGTCGAGCTGGGTCCACCAGTCGGCGAGGTCGGCGCGACGGCCGGCCGCCTGCTCGTTGGTCACCGCTGCGATCAGCTCGTCGATGACGTGCCGGGCGTCGCCGACGATCGGGACGTCCGCGTGCCGGTTCTTGCCGATCTCGGCCGGGTCGATGTCGGCGTGCACGACCGCCGCGTCCGGGGCGAACGAGTCCAGCTTGCCGGTGACCCGGTCGTCGAAGCGGGCGCCCAGGGCCACGATCAGGTCGGCCTTCTGCAGGCCGTAGACGGCGGAGACCGTGCCGTGCATGCCGGGCATGCCCAGGTGCTGCGGGTGCGAGTCGGGGAACGCGCCGAGGGCCATCAGCGTGGTGACCACCGGGATCCCGGTCAGCTCGGCCAGCCGGCGCAGCCCCTCCGTGGCGCCGGCCTTCAGCACGCCGCCACCGACGTAGAGCACCGGGCGCCGGGCGGTGGCCATCAGTCGGGCCGCCTCGCGGATCTGCTTGCCGTGCGGGTGCAGGGTCGGGCGGTAGCCGGGCAGGTCCAGCGTCGGCGGCCAGGTGAAGGTGGTGGGCGCCTGGAGGACGTCCTTGGGGATGTCGACCAGGACCGGCCCGGGCCGGCCGGTGGCGGCCAGGTGGAACGCCTCGGCCAGCACCCGGGGGATCTCCTCGGCCTCCTGCACCAGGAAGTTGTGCTTGGTGATCGGCAGGGTGATGCCCTGGATGTCCGCCTCCTGGAAGGCGTCCGTGCCGATCGAGGGCCGCGCGACCTGACCGGTGATGGCCACGATCGGCACCGAGTCCATGTACGCGTCGGCGATCGGGGTGACCAGGTTCGTCGCGCCGGGCCCGGAGGTGGCCATGCAGACCCCCACCCGGCCGGTCGCCTGGGCGTAGCCCGTCGCCGCGTGCCCGGCGCCCTGCTCGTGGCGGACCAGGATGTGCCGGACGGTGGAGTCGTAGAGCGGGTCGTACGCCGGCAGGATGGCGCCGCCCGGGATGCCGAAGACGACGTCGACGCCGAGCGCCTCGAGGGACCGCACGAGCGAACCGGCGCCGCTGACCTGGGCCGGAGCGGGTGTGCGTACCCCCGGGACGGCCGGGGTGGCCGCGGCGCGCGCGGCGCCGGCGTGCTCGGCGTCGCTCGCGGGCTCGGCGACCGTGCGGGCCCGCCGGGCGGAGTGGGCGAGTGTCTCTGGCGTGGGTCTCGTCATGGCGGTTCAGGCCTTCGGCTGGAGTGGGTGCGGCTGTTCGAGCGGGTGACGCGGGCGACGCCCGGCGTCGATGGGTCCGACGGCAACAAAAAAGCCCTCGTGCAGGATGCACGGGGCCAGCGCACTCTCAACGTGGAGAGTGCGCTCAGGTAAGTACTCGCAGCGACCGGTACGACGACATGCGGCAAGCCTGACGCATCTCACGCGATGAGTCAACTGATCCCACATGTTGGTTCACGGACCGCCGGGTTTCACCCGTCCGGGGCGCTAGGAACCCTGCTCCACCTGCGCGGACCCCGGCCCGGAGGGGCGCGGGGCGGGCAGCGTCGGCAGCCGCCGGGGCGGCGGCGCCGCGGGCGGGCCGGCCGGCGCGGGCGTCGGGGCCGGGCGGGCCCCCGGGGACGTGGCCGCCTCCAGCATCGCCTCCAGGTGCTCGGCCGGCACGCCCCAGCCGAAGAGCGCCCCCTGGCCGAACCGGCAGCCGGCGGCGACCACGGCGGCCAGCTCCGTCGGCGTGGTCACCCCCTCGGCGATGACCTCCAGGCCGAGCTGGTGGCCGAGGCGCATGACGATGTCGACCATCGGCGCGAACGCCGGGCCGTCCCGGCCTACCGGCCGCACCGGCTCGTGCTCCGCGACCAGCCCGTGGTCGATCTTGAGGATGTCGATCGGCAGGCGGCGCAGCTGGCCCAGCGAGGAGTACCCGGCGCCGAAGTCGTCCAGCGCGATCCGCACACCCGTCAGCCGCAGCGCCGTCAGCCGCCGGATCAGCTCGTCCAGGTCCGTCGCGACGGCGTGCTCGGTGACCTCCAGCACAAGCCGCTGCGGTGGCACCCGGTGGGCGCGCAGCGCCTCGGCGACCTGGACCACGTATTCCGGGGCGTGCAGCTCGCGGGGGGACACGTTGACCGAGACCCAGACGTCGTGGCCGTCGGCCAGCCAGCGGGAGAGCTGGTGGCACGCCTGGTGCAGCACCCAGGCCCCCAGCTTGGCGATCATCCCGCACTCCTCGGCCAGCGGGATGAACTCGTCCGGGCCGACCTTGCCCAGCACCGGGTGACGCCAGCGCAGCAGCGCCTCCGCGCCGACCGGGCGCACCGAGGGCAGCGAGGCGACCGGCTGGAACACCAGGCGCAGCTCGTCGCGCTCGATCGCGCCGCGCAGCTCGTGCTCCAGCGTGGTGCGCCGGCGCAGCAGCTGGTCGTACGCGGCGTCGTAGCGCTCGATCCGGTTCTTGCCGCGCTGCTTGGCGTAGCGCAGCGCCAGGTCGGCGTGGCGCAGCAGCAGCTCCACGTCGGGCTCGCCCGTCCAGCCGGCAACCCCGATGCTCACCGACAGGAAGACCGGCCCCTCCGGCTGGTCGTAGGCGCGCCCGAGCACGCCGAGCAGGCGCTCGGCGACCCGGTCCGCGTCGGCGGGCTGGCCGTGCATCAGCACCGCGAACTCGTCGCCGCCGAGCCGGGCCGCCACGTCGCCGGGGCGCAGGTTGGCGCGCAGCCGCTCGCCGACCTCGGCCAGCACCGCGTCGCCCACGTCGTGGCCGCGCATGTCGTTGACGTGCTTGAAGCCGTCGAGGTCGAGCCCGAGCAGCACGCAGGGGGCGCCGGCCTCGGCGCACCGGTGCAGCGCCTGCAACAGCCCCCGCCGGTTGGCCAGCCCGGTGAGCTGGTCGGTGTGTGCCAGCTCGCGGAAGTGCGCCTCCCGCTCGGCCAGCCGCCGGGCGTATCCGCGCACGTCGTGCAGCGTGAGGTACTGCCGGGTCACCAGGGCGAAGCCCTCCACGCTGCCGGCGACGATGCCGAGCGCGTCGAACCGGCCGTCCTGGAGCAGGTGGTACATCGCCGAGGCCGCCATGGCGAACATCGGGACGAACGCGTACGCGCCGTCGCGGCGGATCAGGTCGGGCGGCGGCCGGTCCGCCGCGTCCGGGCGGCGGGCGGCCGACGCGGCGGCGACCAGGCCGGCGGCGAGCACTCCCGCCCCGGCCAGCGCCATGCCCGGCCCGGCCTGGCAGAGACCGGTGGCGATGCCGAGCCCGCCGCAGGTCACGGCGGTGGCCCCGACGCCGACCCAGGCGGCGCGACCGCGCGGCGGCGGGGCACGGAAGGCCACGATCAGGGCGAGCCCGGCCGTCAGGGCCGCGCTGACCGTGGCGAGCAGGATCGGCACGCAGGCCACCGGGGTGGCGTCGCCGAGCAGCCGGGTGGGCTCGGAGAAGACCACCCAGCCGACGAACCAGAACGCCGTCGCCATCACCAGGCCGTCGAGCGCCAGCCGGACGGTGGCCGCCGCCGTGGCGGCCACGCCCGGCAGCCGGAGCAGCCCGGCGGAGAAGAGCAGCCCGCTGGTCGCCGTGCCGATCGCCACGACGCCGGCCCAGCCGGTGTGCCCGTCCGGGGTGTGCCCCGCGTGCCCGGCGGTGGCGAGCGCCACGGCCGCCCCGACCAGCAGGGTGACCAGCGCCACCCCGGACGCGGCGGCGAGCAGCGCGTACGCCTGCCGGTGCGGCCCGGCGCTGCGCCGGGCGCCGACGGCCGACAGCGCGGCGGCCGCCGCGGCGACCAGCCCGCACAGCACCGCGACCGCGACCATGCCCGGGGGGAACTGCACGTCCCAACTGTGCCGGATGCGCGCGCGGTGTGGGGGCCCGGGTGTGCAACCTTTGGGACACGTCGCGCACGGCGGCCGGCCGTCCCGGCGGCGGTGTAACACTGGTGGGCATGCCTGAGCTGCGGTCGAAGACCTCCACGCACGGTCGGACGATGGCCGGCGCCCGGGCCCTCTGGCGGGCCACCGGGATGACCGACGACGACTTCGGCAAGCCGATCGTCGCCATCGCCAACAGCTTCACCCAGTTCGTACCCGGTCACGTGCACCTCAAGGACATGGGTGGGCTGGTCGCCGAGGCGGTGGCGGAGGCCGGCGGGGTGGGCCGCGAGTTCAACACGATCGCCGTGGACGACGGCATCGCCATGGGCCACGGCGGCATGCTCTACTCCCTGCCCAGCCGGGAGCTGATCGCCGACGCGGTGGAGTACATGGTCAACGCGCACTGCGCCGACGCCCTGGTCTGCATCTCGAACTGCGACAAGATCACCCCGGGCATGCTGCTGGCCGCCCTGCGGCTGAACATCCCGGCCGTCTTCGTCTCCGGCGGGCCGATGGAGGCCGGCAAGACCGTGGCGATCGAGGGCGTCGTGCACTCCAAGATCGACCTGATCGACGCGATGATCGCCTCCTCCAACGAGGCGGTCACCGACGACCAGCTCGGCGAGATCGAGCGGTCGGCCTGCCCGACCTGCGGCTCCTGCTCCGGCATGTTCACCGCCAACTCGATGAACTGCCTCACCGAGGCGATCGGCCTGGCGCTGCCGGGCAACGGCTCGACGCTGGCGACCCACGCCGCGCGCCGGTCGCTCTTCGTCGAGGCCGGCCGCACCGCCGTGGAGATCGCCAAGCGGTGGTACGACGGCGACGACGCCTCCGTGCTGCCCCGCGCGGTCGCCAGCCGGGCCGCGTTCGAGAACGCCGTCGCGCTCGACGTGGCGATGGGCGGCTCGACCAACACGATCCTGCACCTGCTCGCCGCCGCCCGCGAGGCCGAGCTGGACTTCGGCGTCGCCGACATCGACGCCGTCTCCCGCCGGGTGCCCTGCCTGGCCAAGGTCGCCCCGAACTCCCCGAACTACCACATGGAGGACGTGCACCGGGCCGGCGGCATCCCGGCCATCCTCGGTGAACTGGACCGGGCCGGCCTGCTGCACCGGGATGTGCACGCGGTGCACTCCCCCAGTCTGGAGCGCTGGCTCGCCGACTGGGACGTCCGGGGCGGTTCGCCGACGCCGGAGGCGGTCGAGCTGTTCCACGCCGCCCCGGGCGGGGTGCGCACCGTCGAGCCTTTCTCCACCACCAACCGCTGGTCGTCGCTGGACACCGACGCCGCCGAGGGTTGCGTGCGGGACCTCGCGCACGCCTACAGCGCCGATGGCGGGCTGGCGATCCTGCACGGCAACCTTGCGCCGGACGGCTGCGTGGTGAAGACCGCCGGGGTGCCCGAGGAGTGCCTGACCTTCCGCGGCCCGGCCAAGGTCTACGAGTCCCAGGACGACGCCGTCGAGGCGATCCTCAACAAGCGGATCGTCGCCGGCGACGTGGTGGTGATCCGCTACGAGGGCCCGAAGGGCGGCCCCGGCATGCAGGAGATGCTCTACCCCACCTCGTTCCTCAAGGGCCGGGGGCTGGGCCGCTCCTGCGCGCTGCTCACCGACGGCCGCTTCTCCGGCGGCACCTCCGGGCTCTCCATCGGGCACGTCTCCCCGGAGGCGGCCTCCGGCGGGCTGATCGCCCTCGTCGAGTCCGGCGACGAGATCGTCATCGACATCCCGGGTCGTTCGATCGCGCTGAACGTGGCCCCCGACGTGCTGGAGGCCCGGCGCATCGCGCAGGAGAAGCGCGACAGGCCGTACACCCCGGTCGACCGGCAGCGGCCGGTGTCCGCGGCGCTGCGCGCGTACGCCTCGATGGCCACCTCGGCCAGCGACGGCGCCTACCGGCGCGTCCCGGAGTAGCGCCGCGGCGGGCCGTCTTCGTGAGCGGGTATCCGTGCTCCCGGGACGGTGGCGCCGTACGACCCTTCGCCGGGGGCGAAGGGTCGTACGGACGCTTTCGCGCTGAGTCGTTGGTGACATCAGGCGGGTGACGTCCGGGCCGCGCCGCGCCACCAGCCGGCGGTGGATCGTCGACGACGTCAGAAGGACAACGGTGTCGTGCACCGGGTGCGACGCACCTGGGACCGTCGCACCCGTGGGCACCGAAGGCTCAGCCGGCGAACAGCGTTCCGAGGTCCTTGTACGCCTGGTCGAAGCGGGCCATCGCCGCCGCGATGTTGGGCTCTGGCTGCGGATCACCGAGCGCCTTCTGCATCAGTTCGAGCCCGCCAACCAGGTTCTCCCCGCCCGCCACCAGCGACGGCTGCGGATCCGGGTCGCCGTGGAACTTCTCGTTCTTCAGGTCCGCCCAGCCGACCTGGCGGAGCTTCACCTCTGAACCCTCCAGCAGTTTCGCCGACGACCAGAAGCTCTCCGTCGCCAACTCCCGCAGGTGCTCGGCCTTGACCGGGTCCGCGGCCTGCGCCGCCTCCCCCAGCAGCGACATGCCTCGACCCAGCCGGTGCAGATACTCGAATCGCTTCTCCGGGTCGATCCGGTCCCACAACTCGTAGACCGGCGGGCAACTCAGACACTCGATCGGCCCGATCGGTCTCGGTTTGAACTCCGGCAGCACGATCTCATGACAGTCGAAGATCGGCCGACCGCCGAACTCACCGACCTGGAAACAGATCTTCACCGGCTGACCAACGGCACTGGCTGGTGTGGCCGGTACCAGCAGCGCCGCAGTGACGACGAGCGCCATCGTGAGCAGTATGCGACGAAAACGACTCATGTAATACCTCCCGAGAGAGACGTCGATGCCTCGTCATTGTTGTCTGTCGATGCAATGAGGCGCAGCAAGGATGTTCGTCCATCCCGTGACCGCACCCCGAGCAGGACTGTCGGATGGGCAACACTTCCTGGCTCCACTGAGGAGTGCGGCGTCGAATGGAGCCATGTCCCCCGATCTTCGCCTCGGCACCGGTGAGCGCCCCGGAGCGGCGCGTGAACCAGCCGAGTCCACCACCTTCGGACAGACGGGTCGTGCTGGTGTCGACGGCTGCCGGCGTGGTGGGCGCGGTGGCGGGTGTCATGCAGTGGCTGACCAGCGCCGGCGCCTGGGCCGTGGTGGCGGTCGGGCTCGCCGGGCTCGCCGCGGCCTGCTGGGCGCTGGGGTGGCTCTGGATGCAACGCCGCCCCGCACTCGCCACCGTGGTGGTGATGATCAGCGAACAACTCCGGACAAACCAGTCCTTCTGTGTGCGGACAACAGAAAAACGTTGGGCGTGGTTGACCGTCAAGCGCTACGAACCACGGCAGACGCTCACCTTCGACGTGATCGTCTGGTAGCGGCGGGCACGGGCCGCCAGTCACCACCCCGACCTCGTCGCCTCCGCTCGCACTTTCCTCCTCAGCCGGAGCGTGACGACGCTGCTCACCCAGCCCTGGCCGCCTCCTGAGCGTCGTCGCCGGCCAGGCCTTCTCTGCCGGGCAGCACGACGGTGCGGGCGTACCGGATCGCGGCCGGGGTGTCGGGGAAGACCAGGCCGTCGCGGCGCAGCTGGTCGGCCACGCCGAGAGTGGCCAACACCTGGTCGTGGCCGGGGACGATGCCGGAGAGCAGCACGGTGATGCCGCGTTCCTGGAGCCGGAGGATGGCGTCGCCGAGCACCTGCGCGCCGGTCGCGTCGAGGGTGCTCACGCGCGACATCCGCAGGATGACCACGCGCACGTCGGCCACGTCGGAGAGTTGGAGCAGGAAGCTGTGCGCGGCAGCGAAGAAGAGCGGGCCGTCCAGCCGGTAGGCCACTATGTGGTCGGTGAGCAGGGCCTGTTCCTCGGCGCTGTGCTCGCCGGGGTCGAGGGGAACCTGTTCCACGCGGGCGGTACGGGCCACCGCGCGCAGCGCGATCACGATCGCCACGCCCACCCCGACCGCCACGGCGGTGACCAGGTCCAGCGTCACCGTGACCGCGAAGGTGAGCACCAGCACGAGGGCGTCGCCCCGGGTGGCACGGGCCAGCGCCCACAGGGCCCCGGCCTCGACCATCCGGACCGTGGTGGCCAGTAGGACACCGGCCAGCGCGGCGAGCGGGATCCGGCCCACCAGGGGCGCGGCGGCCAGCACGATCCCGGCGAGGGCGACGGCGTGGGTGAGCGAGGCCAACTTCGAACTCGCGCCGGCGCGCACGTTCACCGCCGTACGTGCGATGGCGGCGGTGGCCGGGATCCCGCCGAACACGGGGGCGGCGAGATTGGCCAGCCCCTGGCCGAAGAGTTCGCGATCGGGGTCGTGGCGCTGGCCCACGGTCATCTGGTCGGCCACGGTGGCGGAGAGCAGGCTCTCCAACGCGGCCAGCGCCGCGACAGCGAGGGCGGAGGACAGCAGGACCCCGACGGCGTCGAGGTCGAGAAAGCCCAGCGAGGGCGCGGGCAGGCCGGCGGGCAGGGTGCCGATGCGGACCAGTTCGACCGGAGCGGTCTCGGCCAGTACGGTCGCGGCGGCCACCCCGAGAAGGGAGAACGGCAAGCCGGGACGCCATCGGGCACCGAGCAGCATCATCGCCGCCACGCCGAGGGCCACCGCGACAGGGACCGGCCGTGGATCCGCGACGAACCGGACGACCGCGTCGGCGGCGACGGCCCAGACGCGGTCGCCGTGCGCATCGGTGACCCCGAGCGCGGCCGGCACCTGTTGCAGGGCGATGACCACCGCGATGCCGGCGGTGAACCCCTCGATCACGGGGACGGGCAGGTAGTGGACGTACCGGCCGAGGCGGGCGAGGGCCAGTGCGATCAGCACCAGCCCGGCCAGTACCCCGACCATCAGCACCCCGGTGGGGCCGAACTGCTGGACCACCGGCACCAGCACCACGGTCATCGCCCCGGTCGGCCCGGAGACCTGGAGGTGGGAGCCGCCGAAGACGGCGGCGACGGCGCCGGCCACCACCGCCGTCACCAGCCCGGCCTGGGCCCCGAGCCCGGAGGTGACGCCGAAGGCCAGGGCCAGCGGCAGCGCCACCACGGCCACGGTCAGCCCGGCGAGCAGGTCGCGCCGGGGCGCGCGGCGCACCGCCAGCCAGTCGGCGCGTGGTGGCAGCAGCCCGACGAACCGGTCACGCACCGACAGTGTGCTCACCGGTCCCGCCCGTCGGCCCGAAGCTGGTCCAACAGCGCGTCGCGGTCGGTGAGGACGGCGCCGAGGATGCGGCGGCCGGCGGCCAGCAGGTCCGCCACGTCCGGGGTGCTGAGGGCGTAGACGACGAGGGCGCCGTCGCGGCTGGAGGTGACCATGCCGGCCCGGCGCAGCACCGCGAGCTGCTGGGACAGGTTGGACGCCTCCACGTCGATCGCCGCCAGCAGGTCGCGGACCGGCTTCGGCCCGTCCTGGAGCAGCTCCAGCACCCGGATCCGCACCGGGTGGCCGAGGGTGCGGAACAGCTCCGCCTTCGCCTGGTAGAGCGGTACCGACACGTCAGCCTCCGTCACGCGACGCCACATCCGATTGCCGACTTTAGCACTTGCACAAATCTTCAACTCTCAACGTCGACCGGGCCCGCCCCTTCCGGGGCGACGACGGTCGGCAAGGGCGGCTACCGCTGCGAGCCGGAGTCGGCGTCAGACGGCCCGGCCGCCGCTCCGCGTGCGGCCGGGCCGCCCGCCTCAGTACGCGACCAACGCGATGATTAGCGACGACACGGCGGCGGCGAGCAGCACCACGCCCACGCCGAGACCGACCACCGCGCTCACCGCGACGGCGCGGGCCCGGGCCACCGGGACCACCGCCAGCGCCACCGCCGTCACCAGGGCGGCGACCACGTGGACCAGCGGATAGTCGATCAGCGCCGCGACCGGGAACAGGTGCAGGCCCACCACGAGGGCGACCCAGACCGGGATCAGGTCCCGTCGGCGCCGCAGGGCGAGCAGCCCGGCACCGAGCGCGGCGACGCCGAACTCGATGCCCACGACGACTCCGAAGGCACGGCTGGTGTCGGCGTCGAAGGCCGTCGGGTCGGACCAGCGCCGCCAGGTCAGGATGCCGCCGGCGACCGCGGTGAGCAACGAGAGCACCGAACCGGCGCCGAGGAACGGTGGCCACCGCCGGGGCGGCGCCTCCTGCGCCCAGCCGAACCAGCCGGACGCGAAGAAACCGAACACGACCGCCGTGGCCGACGCGTCACGAATGTGCTCCGCGATCATGGTTCTCCCTGTGGCTGGTGCGACCTCCGGCGCGGGTCGGCTCCCGCCCCGGCCGGCCCTCCGCTCCTGATGGATCCTTCCCCAGACACCGGGCCGCCCGCCCTCGGGGTGCGCACGACGGAGATCTTGGTGCGGAACGGCCCTTCCGAGGGCCGGGGCTTGCCAAGATCTCCGTCGTGGCACCGGCCGGGTCAGCCGGCGAGGTCGTTGACGCAGCGCAGGACGGGGCGGGTGGTCAGGGCCGCCGGGTCCAGCGGGGCGGCTGCGCGCACCGTGAACGTGGCCGTCTCCCCCGGCAGGAGGGTGACCAGCGCCTCGTCGGCCTCGGCTGTCGGGTCGAGGCGGTCCGGGAAGAGGGTCACGTCCCGCAGGACCGTGCGGGCGGTGACCCGGACCCGCTGGCCGCCGTCGACCGGCTCGACCGCCGCGTCGTACCGGGCCGCCGGCCAGTCGGCGTCGCGGTCCTCGGCGAAGAACCAGAGCCCCCGCTCCGCCGCCCCGCCCGCCTCCGCCACCAGCAGCTCGCGCCGGGCCTCGTCCGGCCGTGCCAGCTCCGCCGGCAGCGCCAGCGTCACCGAGGAGTACGCACCGACGTCCAGCTCCAGCGTCGTCTTCGCCCGGGGCTCGCCGGTCAGGGTCAGCCGGGTCACCGATGCCGTCGCCCGCCACGGGGTCGTCCCGTCGTTGACCGCGACCAGGGCCAGGCCGCCGTCGCGGGGCTGGACGGTCAGCAGCCGGTCGGCGTACGCCCGGCGCAGCGCGTACCACAGGGGCTTGCGGCGGCCGTCGCCGTCGACGGCCGACCACGAGGTCACCGGCCAGCAGTCGTTGAGCTGCCAGACGATGGTGCCGGCGCAGACGTCCCGGTGGGAGCGGAAGTGCTCGACGGCGAGCTGGATCGCCCGCGCCTGGTTGAGCTGGGTCAGCCAGTGCCAGTCGTCGAAGTCCGCCGGGGCGGGCAGGTGCGCGTCGAGCCCGCGCCGGAGCTTGGCGTCGCCGTCGATCGCCTTCTGGTGGTGGGCCATGCCGGGCGAGTCGGGTGCGAGGGGCTCGTCCGACAGCGCCCGGCGCAGCGTCGCGTACGCGGGCGGGGCCTGGTATCCGAACTCGGCGACGAAGCGCGGCACGTACTCGCGGTACTTCGTGTAGTCGTCGGTGTTCCAGACGTCCCAGATGTGCGTGGTGCCGTGCGCCGGGTCGTTGGGGTGGATCTGCTCGCTGCCGGACCACGGGCTGCCGGGCCAGTACGGCCGCGTCGGGTCCAGTTCGGCCACGATCCGGGGCAGCAGTTCCAGGTAGTAGCCGCGTCCCCAGGTGCGCCCCGCGAGGGGCTCCTGCCAGTCCCAGTCGTGCCAGCCCCAGATGTTCTCGTTGTTGCCGGTCCAGAGCGCCAGCGACGGGTGCGGGGCGAGCCGGACCACCTGCTCGGCGGCCTCGGCGGCCACCTCGGCGCGCAGTGGCTCCTCCTCCGGGTAGGCGGCGCAGGCGAAGAGGAAGTCCTGCTGCACGAGCAGGCCCAGCTCGTCGGCGAGGTCGTAGAAGTCGTCCGACTCGTACCGGCCGCCGCCCCAGACGCGCAGCAGGTTGACGTTCGCGGCGGCGGCCTGCCGAAACCGGTGTGCCAGCCGGTCCCGGGTGATCCGGGTGGGGAACGCGTCGTCGGGGATCCAGTTCACTCCCCGGACGAAGACCGGGGTGTCGTTGACGCGCAGGGCGAACGGGGTGCCGTGCGCGTCGGGGGTGGTGTCGAGGCGTACGGAGCGGAAGCCGATCCGCCGCGACCAGGTGTCGAGCGGGTGGTCGTCGGCGTCGTGCAGGGTCACCTCCAGCGGGTGCAGCGGCTGGTCGCCGTACCCCCTGGGCCACCAGAGCGCCGGGTCGCGGACGGTGAGGGTCAGCACGGCCGTGCGCTCCCCCGCCGGGATCGTCGCCTCGGTCGCCGCGCCGGCGACGGTCGCCCGCACGGTGAGCGGCGCGGCGCCGGCCCGCTCGACCTCGACGTGCAGCTCCACCCGGCCGTCGCCGGCCTCGACGGTCACCAGGGGACGCACGACGGCCAGCCGGGCCGTGGACCAGGCGTGCAGCCCGATCTCCTGCCAGATGCCGGCGGTGACCAGGGTCGGCCCCCAGTCCCAGCCGAAGTTGCAGGCCATCTTGCGGATGAACGGGAAGGGCTCCGGGTAGGCGTTCGGCCGGTCCCCGAGCCGGTCCCGCTGCGCCTCGGCGTAGCCGTAGGCGGAGTCGAAGCGTACGGCCAGGGTGTTGGACCCGGCGACCAACCGCGACCGGACGTCGAAGCGGTGGCTGCGGTGCATGTTCTCGGCGCGGCCGACCTCGGTGCCGTTGAGGGTGAGCGTGGCGACGGTGTCGAGGCCGGCGCAGACGAGGTCGACCCGCTCGTCGCCGCCCGGCCGATGGTCGAAGGTGGTCTCGTAGACCCAGTCGGTCCGGCCGATCCAGGCGAGCTGCTTCTCGTTGTCGTCCAGGTACGGGTCGGGGATCAGGCCGGCAGCGAGCAGGTCGGTGTGCACGCAGCCGGGAACGGTGGCCGGCACGGCGCGACCCGCGATCCCTGCCGGCACCTGCGGCCCCTCGACCGCCCGCAGGGTCCAGCCCTCGTGCAACGCTTGCCGGGTCACGACTTCACCGCACCTTCCATGATTCCGCGGACGATCTGACGGCCGCCGATGAACAGCATCACCAGCAGCGGGAGGGTGGCGACCAGGGCCCCGGCGAGCACCCGCCGGTACAGCACGTAGTTGCCGCTGGCGAGGTCGGAGAGGGCGACCATCGAGGTCGGGTAGTCGGTGCCGCCGAGGGTGATCAGCGGCCACTGGAACTCGTTCCAGGTGGCGACGAAGGTCAGCAGGCCGAGCACCGCCATGGCGGGCCGGACCGCCGGCACCACCACGCTCCAGAAGATCCGCATGGTGCTCGCGCCGTCCATCCGCGCGGCCTCGACCAGCTCGTCGGGGACCGCGTCGAGGATGAACTGCCGCATGTAGAAGACGCCGAACGCAGTGACCAGGCCGGGCACGATCACCGCGAGGAGGGTGCCGTTCCAGCCGCCCTCGCCGGGCATCCGGCCCATCAGGATGTAGAGGGCGACGACGCCGAGCTGGTTCGGCACCGTCATGGTCAGGACGACCATGACCATCAGCGCGTTGCGCCCCTTGAACCGCAGCTTGGCGAAGGCGAAGCCGGCCAGCGCGCAGAAGAAGAGCACCGACGCCGTCACCACCGACGACACGATCACGCTGTTGCCGAGCGACTGGAGGAAGAACACGTCCTGCATGGAGAAGACCTCCCGCAGGTTCGTGACGAGCTGCCCACCGGGCAGCACCTGCGGCGGGATCTTCGCCAGCGCCTCGTCGGTGTTCGTGGCGATGACGAACATCCAGTAGAGCGGGAACGCCGAGAACGCGATCACGACGCTCAGGAACAGGTAGGTCCAGACGGTGCCGGGCATGTGCTGCGGCGCCCGACCCGTCAGCGCCGCCCGCCGAACGTTCGAAGCCTTCACCTGTACCTCCTTTCGTTCGCGACTGCGGGGCTCGCAAGCTCACTCCTCGCGCTCACCGCTTACCACCTCCCAGGCGGTTGGTGACCAGGGCGTTGATCGCCGCGACGAGCAGGATGACCAGGAAGAGGGCCCAGGACATGGCGGCGGCGTAGCCGAGGTTGAGGTCCCGCCAGCCGACCTTGTAGATGAGCTGCGCGACGGTCTGCCACTGCCCGTCGTCGCCGCCGAGGCCCAGGGCCGGATTGGCGTCGAAGAGCATCGGCTCGGTGAACAGTTGCAGGCCGCCGATGGTGGAGAGCACGACGGTGAAGATGACCACGGGCCGGATCATCGGCACGGTGATCCGCCACAGTTGGCGCCACGGCCCGGCGCCGTCGACGGCGGCGGCCTCGTAGACGTTGCGCGGGATGGACTGCATGGCGGCCAGGTAGAGCAGCGCGTTGTAGCCGATCCACTTCCAGTTGACCATGGTGGCGATGGCGATCCACGAGGACCACTTGGCGGACCGCCAGTCGATCGGCTCGGTCTCGCCGATGCCGAGCAGCGACAGCGCCCAGTTGGCGATGCCGGTGTCCCGGGCGAAGACCACGGAGAAGATCAGCGTGGAGGCGGTCACCGGGGTGATGTACGGCAGCAGCACCCCGACCCGGAACCAGGTCTGGGCCCGCAGCTTCCGGTTGAGCAGCGACGCGACGATCAGCGCCAGCAGCAGCTGCGGCACGGTGGAGAGCAGGAAGATGCCGAAGGTGTTGGCGAGCGCGTTGAAGAAGTCGTCGTCGGTGAAGAGGCGGCGGAAGTTCTCCAGCCCGGCCCAGCCGGTGAGCGTCGGGTCGTCGAGCCGCCAGTGGCGCAGGGCGACGACGCCGTTGAAGACGATCGGAAAGAGCCCGAAGACGGCGAAGAGCAGGAAGAACGGGGCGATCAGCAGGTACGGCACGTAGCGCACGTCGAAGCGGTACAACCGGGTACGCCAGCCGCCCGGCTCTGGTCGGCGGCCCCGGCGTTCGGCCGTCGCACCGGGCTCCTGGCCGGGCCGGGGCGCCGTGGGGGCGGCACGGGTGGTGGACATCGGGGCACCTCCAGGCACCGAAGGGAGGGCCGGTCGGGACGGGGCGGCCCGCCCCGACCGGCGGGCGGTCAGGACCTGGCGGCCTTCTCGGCTTCCTTGACCGCCTCGGTCCACGCCTGGTCGGGCTTGCCCTTCAGGTTTCCGGTGGCCAGCCGGTTCAGGACGTTCTCCACCGCCACCCGGGTGGGGCCGTTGCGCTTGCCGAGGTACTGCGGGGTCAGGCTCTCCGCCGTTCTGGAGAAGATCTGGCCCACCGGGGCGTCGCTGAAGAAGGGGTTGGTGAAGTCCCTGATCGCCGGGTCCTGGTAGAGCGCCGGCTGGGACGGCAGGTTGCCGACCTTCTTGAAGATCTCGATCTGCTGCTCGGGCTGGATCAGCCACTCGACGAACTTGTACGCCTCGTCGACGTTCCTGCCCTGCTTGGGGATGGTCAGGAACGAGCCGCCCCAGTTGCCGCCCCCGCCGGGGATCGCGGCCACGTCCCACTTGCCGCTGGTGCCGGGGGCGGTGTTCTTGATGTGCCCCTGCATCCAGGCCGGGCAGGCGAGCACGGCGAAGTTGCCCTTGACGAAGCCGCTGTTCCACTCGGGGGAGAACGCGGTGAGGTTGGCCGAGAGGTCCGCGGCGATGGTCCGGGCCGCCACGTCGAAGGCGACCTTCGGGCCGCCGTCCATCTTGAGCGCCTCGCTCTCGTCGTAGAAGCCGACCGGCTGCTGCCCGAGGACGGGGTTGAAGATGTTGGTGCCGGCGTCGATGAACTTCTTGCCGCTCTTGGCGGTGTACTGCTGGCCGACCTCGATGAACCTGTCCCAGGTGGGCCAGAGCGCGGAGACCTGGTCGCGCCCGGTGGGCAGGCCGGCGGCCTTGAACAGGTCGGTGCGGTAGCACATGGCCAGGCCGCCCACGTCGGTGCCGAGGCCGATCTGGGTCTTGCCGTCGGGCGTCAGGGTCTGCTTCCACTTCCACGGCAGGTACTTCTGCTCGTACGTGCCGGCACCCTTGTCGAGCAGGTTGACGAACTTGTCGGCCTGGCCGCGGAACTGGACGACGAAGCCCTCGTCGACGGCGGCGATGTCCGGCGCGCCGGAGCCGGCAACGAGCTTCTTCTGCAGGTCCTCGTGCTGGGCGTTGTACTCGCCGGTGTTCAGGCTGATCTTGACGTTCGGGTTGGCGTCCTCGTACTTCGTCTTGAGCTCGTCGAGCCCGAAGTCGCCCCAGAAGTTGATTTTCAGGGTGACCTGGCCGCCCGCCCGGGAGTCGCCGCCACCTCCGCTGTTGCCACTGCACGCCGCGACCATGACCAGGCTGACCGCGCCGACGGCGGCCGTCCTGGCCCAGTGCGTCAAGGACCGTCTCATGTCATCCTCCGCGCCAGATGGGAACGCTCCCGACATCGAGAGTCGTTGACTGAACCGGATAAGTTCCGCCACCGTACGGGGCGGTTTCGGCGCTGTCAACGGGCAGTCACGATCGGTGCATCGCGGTAATCTGCACCTGCCGTGGGAGCGCGATCATGGGAGGTGGAGACATTCCTGCGAGACGGCGGAACGCGGCCCCGCGACGCGGCCCGGGACCGCGCCGAGCCGCACCAGATCACTTAACCGGGAAAGTCGGCGACCGGCCCGACGCCGCGCACCGGTCGCGCCGGCCCTCCCCGGGGCCGGTGCAGTAGCGTGGACCGCCGCCGGTCGCCCCGGCCTCGTGGTGACACCCGCCCGGGCGGGAGAGTGGAGGAGTACGCCGGTGAAGCGACCCACGATCGCCGACGTCGCCCGCCGCGCCGGGGTGTCCAAGGGGGCGGTCTCCTACGCGCTGAACGGCCAGCCCGGGGTCTCCGAGGCCACCCGGCAGCGGATCCTCGCCATCGCCGCCGAGATCGGCTTCAACCCGAGCCGCGCCGCCCGCTCCCTCTCCGGGGCCACCGCCGACGCGGTCGGCCTCACCCTCTGCCGCCCCGCTCGCACGCTCGGCATCGAGCCGTTCTTCATGGAGCTGATCAGCGGCGTCGAGGCCGAACTCTCCGCCCGGTCGTACGCGCTCACCCTCCAGGTGGTGGCCGACCAGGAGGCGGAGGTCGCGGTCTACCGCCGGTGGTGGGGTGAGCGCCGCGTCGACGGCGTCCTCGTCTGCGACCTGCGCGCCGACGACCGCCGGGTGCCGGTGCTGGAGGAGTTGGGCCTGCCCGCGGTGGTGATCGGCGGCCCGGGCGGCACGGGCGGGCTGGCCAGTGTCTGGTCCGACGACGCGGCGGCGCTGGTGGAGACCGTGGAGTACCTGGTCGCCCTCGGCCACCGCCGGATCGCCCGCGTCGGCGGCCTGCCCGCCCTGCTGCACACCGAGATCCGCACCGAGGCGTTCACCCAGGTGTGCCGCCGGCTCGGCCTGGCCGACGCGGTCACGGTGCCGTCGGACTACACCGGCGAGGAGGGGGCGCGCGCCACCCGGCGGCTGCTCAGCTCGGCCGGCCGCCCCACCGCCGTGATCTACGACAACGACGTGATGGCGATAGCGGGGCTGTCGGTGGCCCAGGAGATGGGCCTCGCCGTGCCGGGCGAGGTGTCCATCGTGGCCTGGGACGACTCGCCGCTCTGCCAGCTGGTGCACCCGCCGCTGACCGCGCTCGGCCGGGACATCCCGGCGTACGGCGCGCACGCCGCCCGGGAGCTGCTGGCGGTGATCGGCGGCGCGCCGGCCCGGCAGGTGCAGGACGGGACCGCCCACCTCACGCCCCGGGGCAGCACGGCCCCGCCGCGCGCGAGCTGAGCCGGACCGCGCCGACCCGGCGCCCCGCCCGTCGACTTCTCGGCCGAGACGACGGCGGAAGCCGCGGGCGCATCCTGCTCACTTAACCGGTTCACCGATCACCTCGGGGCCGCACGGCGGCACCCCGGGCCACCCGCCCGTCCGGCTCCGCACGTCCGGGGCCGACGGGCCTCCGTCCGATCAGTGTGAACGCCTGGTGTCGGGACGTTGATGGTGGTAACTTTCTCGCCACTTGCAAGACCTTGCAGAAACATTCGTCATCATGTGACGCGATCCGTCACGTCACTGTCCGGTCCGGACAATCCCCCACAGTCGACGGCTGTCACGCAAGGCACCCCGTCCCCCTCGGCCCCCGCCGACAACCACCCCCGAGGAGCTCCGATGCATCCCAGCACCGGACGACGACGACGGACGATCGCGGCCGCGCTGGCCGCCGGGATCGCCGTCGGGCTGGCCCCGCTCAGCACGGCCTCCGCCGCGAACTCCGTGACCGTCTACTACCGACCCGCCGCCACCTGGACCGGCCAGGTCAACGTCCACTACGCCCCGGACGGCGGCGCGTGGACGGCCGTGCCCGGGGTGGCGATGGAGGCGGCGTGCGCCGGCTGGCGCAAACGCACCATCGACGCCGGTAGCGCCACCGGCCTCCAGGTGGTGTTCAACCACAACGGCGCCACCTGGGACAACAACCGGGGCGCGAACTACCGCACCGGCACCGGGACGGTGACCGTCGCGGACGGCGTGGTCGGCGCGGGCGACCCCTGCGCCGGCACGCCCTCGCCCACGCCCACCCCGTCGAACCCGCCGACCGGCCGGACGGCCGACGTGTGGTACCACGTCGGGATCAGGGGCTGGGCCGCCGCGAACATCCACTACCAGCCCGCGGGCGGGGCCTGGACCACCGTCCCCGGCGTGCCCATGCAGGCCGGCTGCGCCGGATGGGCCCGCCGGGTGGTCGACCTCGGCACCGCCGCCACGCTCCGGGCGGCGTTCAACAACGGCGCCGGCGCCTGGGACAACAACAACGGCGCGGACTACACCCTGAGCGCCGGGGTGAGCACCGTCAAGGCGGGGGTGGTGACCGCCGGGGCTGCCGCACCGTGCCCGCCCGACACGCCGGACACCACCGCGCCGTCCACCCCCACCGGGCTGGGCGCGACCGCGAACGGGCTGCGCGTCGCGGTCTCCTGGGCCGCGGCCACCGACGACCGCGGGGTCACCGGCTACCGGCTCACCCGCACCGGCGGGTCGCAGGGCACTGTCACGGTGACCACCGCCGGCACCGGCCACGTCGACGACGCGCTGAGCCCGCAGACCCGCTACGAGTACACCGTCCGGGCGTACGACGCGGCCGGCAACACCTCCCCGGCCAGTGCCCCCGTGGCGGTCACCACCGGCACCACCACGCCCCCGCCCGCGGCCGGCACCCCGCTCGGCGGCGACCCCCGCGCGGACAGCATCTACTTCGTCATGACCGCCCGGTTCGCCGACGGCGACGCCACCAACAACCGGGGCGGCAGCCAGCACGTCAAGTCGGGCAACGCGGCCAACGACGACCCGATGTTCCGCGGCGACTTCAAGGGTCTGATCGACAAGCTCGACTACGTCAAGGGGCTCGGCTTCTCCGCCCTCTGGATCACCCCGGTCGTGCTGAACCGGTCCGACTACGACTTCCACGGCTACCACGGCTGGGACTTCCAGCGGGTCGACCCGCGGCTGGAGAGCCCCGGCGCGAGCTACCAGGACCTGATCGACGCCGCGCACGGCAAGGGGATCAAGGTCTTCCAGGACGTGGTCTACAACCACAGCTCCCGCTGGGGCGCCAAGGGCCTGTTCACCCCCACGGTGTACGGCGCCCGCGACGAGCAGTGGAAGTGGATGTACAGCAGGCAGGAGCCGGGCCGCGCGTACGACCCCATGGTCGAGCACCCCGGCACCGACCCGGAGCTGACTCCGGCGCAGAACGCCCTCGCCAAGGGACGGCCCTACAACGGCGACGTCTGGTCGAGCACCGCGCCGACCGGCAACCAGTGCCCGCGCTGGGGCGCCCCGGCCGGCACCAGCCCCGAGGGCTTCCGCCTCTACGAGTGCCAGTGGCCGACCCCGACCAGCAAGCTCTTCCCGGCCGACCTGTACCACCAGTGCTGGATCGGCAACTGGGAGGGCGAGGACTCACGCAGCTGCTGGCTGCACGAGGACCTGGCCGACTTCAACACCGAGAACGCCACCGTGCAGAAGTATTTGATCGACACGTACAACAAGTTCATCGACATGGGGGTCGACGGCTTCCGCATCGACACGGCCGTGCACATCCCCCGCGTCACCTGGAACCGGCGCTTCCTGCCGGCGATCCAGCAGCACGCGCTGGCCAGGCACGGTGAGAAGGGCCGGGACTTCTACGTCTTCGGCGAGGTCGCCGCGTTCGTCAACGACAAGTGGAACCGGGGCTCGGTGAACCACTCGGCGCAGTTCTTCACCTGGAAGGAGCGCAAGGAGTACAGCCCCGACGACGTGCGCGCCGCCATCGAGCAGTACGACCACGAGCAGCTGCTCGGCCCGAACGGGCAGCCGACCAGCGACAACGCGTTCCTGCGCGGGAACACCTACCACACGCCGGACCACTCGAAGTTTTCCGGCATGAACGTCATCGACATGCGGATGCACATGAACTTCGGCGACGCGAACAACGCCTTCGGCAACGGCAGGGACTCCGACGACAGCTACAACGACGCGACCTACAACGTCGTGTACGTCGACAGCCACGACTACGGCCCGAACAAGTCGAACACCCGCTACACCGGGGGCACCGGCGCCTGGGCGGAGAACATGAGCCTGATGTGGACGTTCCGGGGGATCCCGACGCTCTACTACGGTTCCGAGATCGAGTTCCAGAAGGGCGCGAAGATCGACTGCGGGCCGACCTGCCCGCTGGCCACCACCGGCCGGGCCTACTACGGCAACCACCTCCAGGGCACGGTCACCGCGGCCGACTTCGGCCGGGTCAGTGCCGCCACCGGGCCGGTTGCCAGCACGCTGGACAAGCCGCTGGTCAAGCACGTGCAGCGGCTCAACCAGATCCGCCGGGCGGTGCCGGCCCTGCAGAAGGGGCAGTACTCGACCGAGGGGATCAGCGGCGCGATGGCGTACAAGCGGCGCTTCACCGCCGGCGGCGTGGACAGCTTCGCGCTGGTCACGGTCTCCGGGAGCGCAACGTTCACGGGCGTGCCCAACGGCCGGTACGTCGACGCGGTCACCGGCGACGTCCGGACGGTCACCAACGGGACGCTGACGGCAACGGTCAGCGGGCAGGGAAACCTGCGGGTGTACGTGCTGGACCTGCCGGGCAACCCGGCGCCGGGCAAGGTCGGCGAGACCGGCCCGTACCTGCGGTGACGTCGGTGTCGGGGCGGCCCAGCACGGTCGCCCCGACACCGCCGGTGGCCCGGCCCGAGCGCGGGCCGGGCCACCGCTCACGCCGCGACCACCGGCAACTGGAGCTCGGTGACGCCCTTCTCCGGCTCGTCCTGGGAGTAGTCCAGGTACAGCTCGCGGGCGTACCCGTCGGCCCGCCAGCCGTTCGCCTCGATCCAGGTGGCGAGCACCTGGATGGTGCCCTCCACCTCGTCCATCGACCCGTGGTGGATGATCGTCGCCGCGGCGGGCACCGCGGGCAGGTCGACGATGTCGAAGTCCCGGGCCGCCGAGGGGTCGGCGGCCACCGTCAGCCCGGCGTGCACCACGACGGACTCGCCCTCCCCTGTCGCCTCGTACCAGGCCAGCGCCGGCCCAGCGGGCGCGACACCCGCCGCATCGAGGCGCCGGAACAGCTCCGGGTAGAGCGGCTGGATCACCGGGGAGATCTCCGGGGTCTCGTAGCTGCGGGCCACCCCGGTCAGCTCCGCCACCCGGAGCGCGGGAATTTCCTTGAGTACGACGTCCTGGCTGGTCATCCGACCCTCCGTCTCGATCATGCGGAGTCTCGCCTCGACCCCGGCCAGCCGGGCGGTGTCGGCCGCCAGCTGCGCCTCCAGCTGCGACCGGCGCAGCCGCAGCATGCCGCGCAGTTCGGCGACCTCCACGGCGTCGTCGAGGATCGCCTGCACCTGCCCGAGGGTGAGCCCCAGTTCCTTGAGGGCGATCACCCGGTTGAGCCGGCGCAGCTGCTCGGCCCGGTAGAACCGGTACCCCGTGTGCGGGTCGACGGCGGCCGGGCGGAGCAGCCCGATGCTGTCGTAGTGGCGCAGCATGCGGACCGACACGCGGCCGAGCCCGGCGAAGTCTCCGATGGTGAACATGGCCCCTCACACGTTCGGCCCTGACACGGTGTCAGAGTCAACCAGACGGGGCGGAGGGCCGCCGCCCGCTCAGCGCGAGGCCGACGGGAACTCCTCGAAGTACGCCTCGACCCGCTCGGCGGTGGCCGGGCGGGCCAGCGCGAAGCCCTGCCCGTACCGGCAGCCGGCCCGGCGCGCTCCGTCGAGCAGGCTCGCCGACTCCAACTCCTCGGCCACGATGTCCAGCCCCAGCCGGTCCCCCACGTTCACGACCACGTCGATCAGCGGGCGCTGCGGGTCCGCCGGGTCCACCAGTTGCGGGCCGACCTTGAGCAGGTCGATCGGCAACCGGCGGAGCTGCGCCAGCGAGGCGTGCTCGGCCCGGAAGTCGTCCAGCGCGGTGCGCACGCCCAGCGAGCGCAGCCCGGCCAGCCGGGCCACCACCGTCGGCAGCTCGGCGCCCACCCGGGGCTCCGCCACCTCGACCACCAGCCGGTCCGGCGACAACCCGTACGCGTCGAGCACGGCCGCCGTGCGCGGCACGAAGTCGGGCGAGGCCAGCTCCCGGACGGTCACGTTGACCGCCATCCAGAGCTGCCGGCTGCCCGTCGACCAGGCGGCGAGCTGCCGGCAGGCCCGGTCGAGCACCCAGCAGCCCAGCTCGCCCACGACGTCGAGGTCCTCGGCCACCGGCAGGAACTCGGCGGGAAGCACCGTGCCGAGCACCGGGCTGCGCCAGCGCAGCAGCGCCTCCGTGCCGACCGGTTGCCGGTCGGCCAGGTCGAGCACCGGCTGGTAGACGAGGTCCAGCTCGCCCCGGGCGACCGCCCCGGGCAGCTCCCGTTCCAGGTCGAGCCGGCGGACGAGCTGCTCCTCCAGGTAGGCGTCGTACCACTCGACCCGGTCCCGGCCGAGCTGCACGGCCCGCCGCCGGGCCAGGTCCGCCTGGCGCAGCACGTCCTCCGGGCCGCCGTTGCCGATCTCGGCGAGCCCGATGCCGGCCCGCAGCCGCAGCGACCCGCCCGCCGTGGGGTAGGGCTCGGTGAGGGCGGCGAGCAGCCGGGTGCCCAGCGCGTACGCCAGCACCGGCCCGACCTCGGTGACCACGGCGAAGCCGGTGGCGGTGACGTCCGCGAGCAGGTCCCGGGGGCCGACCACCGCGCGGGCCCGGCGGAGCACCTCGGCCAGCACGTCCTCGCGGCCCTGGTGCCCGTCGGGGCCGGGTCCGTCGAGGTCGACGACGAGCAGCGCGCCGGCGGGAGCCGGCGCGTTCCGGAGGGCGGCGAGGGCCCGCAGCAGCGCCGGCCGGTCCACGGGCGCGCCGGACCGGTCCGGGTCCGCCGGGCGGTGCCCGGCCGGCGGGTCGCCGGGAGAGGTCGGCTGCGCCGGGCCGTCCGCCCGGAGCAGGTCGCGCAGCACCAACGGCGGGGCCAGCGCGAGCGCGAGCAGGACCGCGGTGAGGTCCGGCGGCCCGCCGTCGCGGAGCTGCCATCCGACGGCCGCCACGGCCGCGGCGGCCGGGACCACGGCCCGGGGCCACACCCTGGTCGGCGGGGCGGGCGGGTCCGGCTCCGGACGGGTCGCCCGCCGCGCCCCCGCCGCCGTCAGCAGCACCCCACCCACCAGCGGGGGTACGGACACCAGCGCCGCCCGCTCCGGTGCCGTGCCCGTCTGCAGGGCGGCCAGCACCACCAGCCCGGACAGGGTGAGCGCCGCCCCGCCCCGGCAGCGGGCCGCGCCGGTCCGCCGGTGCGGCCCGGTCAGCACCGTGAGCACGGCGAGCGCGAGCCCGCCCAGGGCCACGGCCACGGCGAACCGCACCCGCGGGTCGAGGGGGTCGCGGGGCAGCAGCAGCCAGCCGGCGAGGACCAGCCCCAGGCCGGCGGCGGTCGCGTCGACGGCCCCACGGAGCCGGACCCGGGCGGACGGGCGGGGCCGCCGCGCCACCGGAGGCAGACCCGCGACGAACAACGCGGCGGAGGCGGCCAGCCCCGACACGACGACGGCGGAGCGTTGGCCCGGTTCGGCGAGCGGGAGCACGGCGGCGGTGAGCCCCGCCGTCACCACCGCGGCGTCGAGCAGCACGGCGACGCGTCGGGGCGGCGCCGCACGCCGGCGGGCGGCGCGGGACCGGGTGGGGACCGGTGCGGGGATCGGCGGCGGGACGGCGGTGAGCCAGGAGAGCCGCGCGCCGGCCAGGGCGCAGCTGGCCGCGCCGGCCAGCGCCACGACGGCCAGGGCGGGCACCCGACCGGCCGCGCCGGCGAGCAGGAGCAGCGCGACGGCGGCGAGGACGAGGGTGTCCGGCAGTGCGGGACGGGGGATGGACGCGCGTTGCGGGTACGCGAGGGGCACGGCGGTCGCCTTCGTGAGGGGGCACGGGCGGTGCGACGGTGCGGGGCTGCGGACCCGGGGTTGGTCCGCTGCCCATCAGTCGCCAACGAGCGGGCCACGAAGTCGGTGACGCCGAGTCGCCAGTGATCCCCGTCACTGACGCTCGGGTCCACGCCGGTGCCGCCCGGCGCGTACCGGGGCCGGCGGGGGTGGGATCATCGGGGGGTGAGCAGTTCCGACACCGTCCACTTCCGGCACAACCAGGCCATCCTGGCCGCCGCGATCGTCGCCTTCTTCGGCGCCCTGCCGGTGGCCGGCGCCCGGTGGTACCTGCTGCCGGTGCTGCTCGTCCCGCTCGCCGTCACGGTGTGGGCGTGGCGGGCCGGCACCGACGCGGACGCCCGCGAGCTGCGCCTGCGGGCGCTGGTCGGGCAGCGCCGGATCAGCTGGGACCGGGTCGTCGAGCTGGCCGCCGACCCGCGCGGCCGGGCGGTCGCGCGGCTCGACGACGGCCAGCGCGTCACGCTGCCGGCCGTACGCGGCACCGACCTGCCCCGGCTGATCTCGGCCACCGGCCAGAGCCTGCCCGGCGCGACCGGCTGAGCACCGCGCGCCGGGCACCGCTCAGTAGCCGTCCACCACCGTGTTGATCAGCGGCTCGCCGGCGGCGAACCGGCGGACCTGGTCGCCGACCAGCCGGTACGCGCGCGGCAGCAGGCCGCGCACCGATCCGGCCACGTGCGGGGTGAGCAGCACGTTCGGCATCGCCCACAGCTCGTGGTCGGCGGGCAGCGGCTCGGGGTCGGTGACGTCCAGCGCCGCCGAGATCCGGCCGGTACGCAGCTCGGCGACCAGCGCCTCGGTCCGGGCCACCGGCCCACGGGCGGCGTTGACCAGCAGCGCGCCGTCCCGCATGGCGGCCAGGAACTTCTCGTCCACCAGCCCCCGGGTGTGCTCGGTCAGCGGCACCAGCAGCACCACCACGTCGGCCTCGGGAAGCAGCCCCGGCAGCTCCGCCACGCCGTGCACGCCCTGCTCCGGGCGCGCGGTCCGGGCCACCAGCGTGAAGCTCACCTCGAAGGGCGCGAGCCGGTCGCGTACCGCCGTGCCGATCGAGCCCGCCCCGACGATCAGCACCCGCTTGCCGGTCAGCTCGTCGGTGGGGGCCACCTCGTCGTACGCCCAGTCGCGCCGGGCCTGCGCCCGGGCGAGAGCGGGGAAGGCGCGCAGCTGGGACAGGATCGCCGCGACCACCCACTCGGCGGTGGACGGGTCGTGCACCCCCCTGGCGTCGCAGAGCGTCACGCCGGGCGGGACCCGGCCGGCCCAGGCGTCCGCCCCGGCGGAGAGGAGCTGCACCACTTCCAGGTCGGGCAGCTCGCCCAGCAGGGCGGTGGCGTCCCCGCCGGCCAGGAAGGGCGGCACCCAGAACCGGACGCCGGCGGCCTCCGAGGGGAGCCGGGAGACGTCCTCGGCCACCTCGACCGTGACCTCCGGCGGCAGCTCGCCGAGGAGCGTCCGGCCGGCCTGGTGCGGGATCCATACCTTCACGCCCGCCGACGATAGCCCCCGGCGGGGGTGCCCGTCGGGCGGGGCGGCCCCCGGCACCCGGACGGGCCCGCCCGGCGTGGGTGAGGTGATCAGGGCGACGGTCCGGCGACCGCGTCGATTCTGGTCCCGAGGGGGTATAAGGGAGGACCGGAGTGCCGGTCGGCCTCCATCCGGCACGGACAGGTGGGTCAATGACCGACGGCTCCCGCGACGACGCCCCGGAGCGGGCCGATCCGATCCCGGCGCTCCACGATCCCGATCGGCTGCGCTCCCTCGCCGAGACCCGGCTGACGGCCGCCCCCGACGAGGCGTTCGACCGGTTCGCCCGGCTGGTCGGGGACCTGCTCGACGTGCCGGTCGCGCTGGTTTCCCTGGTCGACGCCGAACGCCAGTTCTTCCCCGGCGAGGTGGGCCTGGCCCGACCGTGGGCCGCCCGGCGGCAGACCCCGCTGAGCCACTCGTTCTGCCAGCACGTCGTCGACCTCGGCACCCCGATGGTGCTGCCGGACGCCCGGCTTCATCCCACCCTGCGGGACAACCTCGCCGTGCCCGAGCTGGGCGTGGTGGCGTACGCCGGGATGCCGCTGACCGATCTGGAGGGACGCGTCCTCGGGTCGCTCTGCGCGATCGACGACAAGCCGCGCGACTGGACCGCCGAGCAGTTGCGGACGCTCGCCGACCTGGCCGCCGCCTGCTCCTCCGAGCTGCGGCTGCGGATCGCCCTGGAGGGCGCCGAGCAGGCCCGGCGGCGCGCCGAGGAGGCCAACGGCCGGCTGGAGCTGCTGGCCGGGCTGGCGGGGACCCTGGCCGGGACGCTCGACGTCGCCACCGCGCTGCGCCACCTGCGCGACACCATGGTGCCGCTGCTGGCCGACTGGTCGCTGGTGACCCTGGTCGGGCCCGACGGGGCGCCGCGCGACGTGACCGCCGCGCACCGCGACCCGGCCCGCGCCCCCGACGTCGCCCGCTTCGCCGAGCTGATGCGCACAGGGCTGAGCCCCGACTCGATCACCCGGGCGGTGCTGCGTACCGGGCGGCCCGTACTGGGCGGCGCCGCCACCCTCGCCGACGTGCGGCGGGGCACGATCGGGCCGGAGATGCCGGAGATCGCCGCCCGCCTCGGCTTCTCCTCGCACCTCAGCGTGCCGATCACCGACGCGGGGCGGGTGCTCGGCTGCATCACCCTGATCAACGGGCCGCAACGGCGGCACTTCGACGACAGCGACCTGCTCATCGCCGAGGACGTCGGCCGCCGGGCCGGACAGGCGATCGGCAACAGCCGGATGTACGGCGAACAGCGGCACGTCGCGCACGTCCTGCAACACAGCATGCTGCCGCGGCTGCCCGTCACCGACGACCTCGAGCTGGCCGCCCGCTACCAGCCGGCGGCGGACCGGGTCGAGGTCGGCGGCGACTGGTACGACGCCTTCCGTCAGCCCGGCGGGGAGTTGATCGCGGCGATCGGCGACGTGGCCGGGCACGACATCGAGGCCGCCGCGACCATGGGACAGCTGCGCAACCTCGTCCGGGGCAACGCGTACGGCCGGCCCGACACGGTCGGCGAGCTGATGAGCCGCCTGGACGAGACGATCCGCGGGCTGCGTATCCCCGCCGCGGCCACCGCGACCCTGGTGCGGCTGCACGCCGACGACGCCGGCGGCCAGCGGGTCACCTGGTGCAACGCGGGCCACCCCGCGCCGCTCGTGGTCCGGGCCGGCGGCACGGTGGAGGTGCTCGCCGGGACGCCGGAGCCGCTGCTCGGGCTGAACCGTCCGGTGCGGCGGACCAGCCGGCACGCCCACCTGGCCACCGGGGACACCCTGCTGCTCTACACCGACGGCCTCATCGAGCGACGGGACCGGTCCATCGACGAGGGAATGACGGAGCTGGTCGCCCGGCTGGGCGGTACGGACCGGCTGCCGCTGGGCGAGTTCTGCGACCTGCTGTTGACCGCCGCGCCCCACCGGGAGGACGACGTCGCGCTGCTGGCCGTCCGGGCGATCTGACCACCCCACGGAGTCGGTCCGATCCGTCGACCCCGGCGGGACGTTCCGGCGGGCTACCCTGGGCCGGGTGAGCGCCCGTCCCCCGTACCCCCGCACCCACCGTCTCCGGACGGCCCTGGCGGCCTCGTGCGCGGCGCTGCTGCTGGCGACCGCCGGTTGCAGCCTCGGCGAGCCGGAGCCCGACCCGGCCGGTGAGCCGCCGACCTTCCCGACGCCGTCGGCGACGGCGAGCCCCGGCGGCGCCGGCCAGGAGGTCGTCACCACCGTGCTGGCCAAGGGCCTGCGGGTGCCGTGGGGGATCGCCTTCCTGCCCGACGGCGCCGCGCTGGTCACCGAACGCGACAGCGGCCGGATCCTGCGGGTCGGCCCCGAGTCCGGGCCCGACGGGCTGAAGGTCACCCCGGTGCAGACCATCGCCGACGTGGCGGCCTCCGGCGAGGGTGGGCTGATGGGCATCGCCGTCTCGCCCGACTACCAGCGCGACAAGTCGGTCTTCGTCTACTACACGACCGAGCGGGACAACCGGATCGCCCGACTGGAGCTGGGCGGCACGCCGGCCCCGATCCTCACCGGCATCCCCAGGGCCGGCATCCACAACGGCGGCGGCCTGGCCTTCGGCCCGGACGGCCTGCTCTACGCGAGCACCGGTGACGCCGGCGACCGGCCGCAGGCGCAGGACGTCAAGCGCCTCGGCGGCAAGATCCTGCGGATCACGAAGGACGGCAAGCCGGCGCCCGGCAACCCGTTCCCGAACTCCCCCGTGTGGTCGCTGGGCCACCGCAACGTCCAGGGCATCGCCTGGGACGCCGGCAAGCGGATGTACGCCGTGGAGTTCGGCCAGAACACCTGGGACGAGATCAACCAGGTCGCCAAGGGGCGCAACTACGGGTGGCCGACGGTCGAGGGGCGCGGCGACGACAAGCGCTTCGTCAACCCCGTCGCCCAGTGGCCGACGTCGGACGCGTCCTGCTCCGGGCTGACCGCCGTGGACCGGCTGCTCGTCACCGCGTGCCTGCGCGGCAAGCGACTCTGGCTGGTCGAGCTGACCGACACCGGCACCGTGCTCGGCCAGCCGCGCGAGCTGCTCACCGACCGCTTCGGGCGGCTCCGTGCCGTGGCCGCCGCTCCCGACGGCTCGATCTGGGTGAGCACCTCCAACCACGACGGGCGGGGCCAGCCGCAGCCCGAGGACGACCGGCTGCTGCGGCTGGTCTTCGCGGGCGGCGGGGCCGGCCGAAGCTGACGCACCGGCTCGTCCGGGTTTGCCAAGATCCTTCAGTGGGCAGGTCAGAATCTCACCATGGACGGCCAGGAGAACGAACAGCACGCGAACCGGGACGAGGACGCCCCGGAGACCGGTCCTGCCCCACGCCCGGCGCTCCGGCGGGGTGGCGCCGACCGGACCGGTCGGCGAGCCCTCCGCGCGACCGGGTGGACCCTGGCGGTCCTCGTCGTCGCCCTGGTCGGCGTGGTGATCGGCGTGCTCGCCGGCGGCCGGGTCAGCACGGACATCGGCCCGTTCCAGGCCGACCTCACGGTCGCGCCGGCGCTGGGCGGCGGCACCACCGTCGACATCCCGCCGCTGGGCGCGCTGCTGCTCGACAGCCACGACGGGCCGACCCACCTCACGGTGGAGCTGGGCGCGCTGGACCAGAGCCGCACGGAGGCGCTGCTCGACGATCCGGCGAGCATCAACCGGGCCAGCCAGTCGGCCGTCGACGACGTCCGCAAGGGCGTGCTGCGCCTCGGCCTGCGGACGCTCGCCTCGACGGTGCTGGTCACCCTGCTGCTGGCGCTGCTGATCTTCCGCGACACCCGCCGGGCGGCCTGGGCGGGCGGGCTGGCGCTGGTGATCACCGCCGCCAGCCTCGGCACCGCCGCGACCACCATCCGGCCGGAGTCGATCGAGGAGCCGCGCTACGAGGGACTGCTGGTCAACGCCCCCGCGATCGTCGGTGACGCCCGGCGGATCGCGAACGACTACACCCGGTACGCCGAGCAGCTTCAGCGCATCGTCGGCAACGTCAGCCAGCTCTACACCACCGTGTCGTCGCTGCCGGTCTACGAGCCCGCCCCCGGCACTACCCGTGTACTGCACGTCTCCGACATGCACCTCAACCCGACCGGCTGGCAGCTCATCCGCACCGTCGTCGAGCAGTTCGGCATCGACGTGGTGATCGACACCGGGGACATCACCGACTGGGGCTCCGAGCCGGAGGCCTCGTACGTCGGCTCGATCGGCCTGCTCAGGAAGCCGTACGTCTACATCCGGGGCAACCACGACTCGGGGCGGACCGCGGCGGCCGTGGCCCGCCAGCCGAACGCGATCGTGCTGAGCAACACGACCACCACGGTCGCGGGGTTGACCATCGCCGGCATCGGCGACCCGCGCTTCACCCCCGACAAGAACACCTCGCCGGCGGGCAGCGGGCTCACCCAGCAGACCGCGGACCAGCTCATCGGCGTCGGTGAACAGCTCGCGGCCACGGTAGGCAGCTCGCCGCGCCCGGTGAACATCGCGCTGGTGCACGACCCGGCCTCCGCCGGTCCGCTGTCGGGCGCGTGCCCGCTGGTGCTCGCCGGGCACACCCACGACCGGCAGGTCTCGAAGCTGCCCGAGGTGCCCGGGAAGGGGCCCACCCAGCTGATGGTGCAGGGGTCCACGGGCGGTGCCGGCCTGCGCGGCCTGGAGGGCGAGAAGCCCACTCCGCTGTCGATGACGGTGCTCTACTTCGACAAGGACAAGCTGCTCCAGGCGTACGACGACATCACCGTCGGCGGCACGGGGCAGGCGCAGGTGAACCTGGAGCGGCACGTCGTGGAGGACCCGAAGGCCGGTGTTCCCGTCCCGGTCACCCCCACCCCGACCCGCTGACCGCCGCCGCGCCGACCCGGCACGCCCTGAACGCCGCGCGTGTGATCGCGCCCCGCCTGACCGCCGCGCCTCCGGCTGCCGCGGCCGTCACCTTAAGTAGCGACAATCGTCCGCGACCGACCACGCCCTCGGACGCTTTGCTCTGCAGCCACGGAGGCACCAGTGACCCATCGTGACGATTCGCTGTCAGCTTTCGATGGGCACGACTTGCGCCCGTAGCTGGTCAGGGGACTGGTGCGTCCATGGCTGCAGAGCAAAGGGCGCAAGCAAGCACTGCCGCGCCTCTCGCTTACCGTCACACTCTGTCACGCAGCGCCCGAATCACTTTCGGTAACCGGACCCGGACCCCCGGGGCCCCGGCCGCGCTCCTGCATCCACGCCGGCAGGCTCGCCCGGCCGCCGCCGTCCTCCCGCAGCCGCAATCCACCGCACCCGCACCCGCGCCGGACGCCCCGCGCGGCGGGTGACGGGCCGCGACAGGCTCCTGCGGGTCAGCGCAGGGTCAGCGCAGGGACAGGGCCGCGAGGGCGGCGTTGACGATGCTGCCGGGCAGCAGGTCGTGCAGGTCGTACAGCTCGTGGACGCTGCCGGACTGGCCGAACTCGTCCACGCCCAGCGGCACCGCCGGGGCGGCGAGCGCCGAGCCGAGCCAGGCCATGGCGTGCGAGGCGGCGTCGTGCACCGTCACCACCGGCACCCGGTCCACGAACGCCGAGCGCAGCGCGCCCGGCACGCTCGGCACGGTCGCCGTGCGGACGCCCTGGCGCAGGGTGCGCTGCCAGGCCCGGTAGAGCCGGTCCAGCGAGGTGACGTCGACGACGTGCGCGGCGATGCCCTCCTCGGCCAGTTCCGCCGCCGCCGCGAGCACCTCGGGCAGCACCGCGCCGGAGGCGGCGAGCTGCACCACCGGGGCGTCGGCCAGGTGCGGGTACGCCTCGTGGGCGTCCACCAGCCGGTACGCCCCGGCGACCGCCTGCCGGCGCAGCACCGCATCGCCGAGTCGGGCCCGCGCCGCCTCGAAGGGCGCCTGGTCGATCGGGCGGGTGCTGAGCCGGAAGTAGTACGCCCCGTCCTCGGCCGGAGCCGCGGTCGCCGACGGGGCGGCCCCGCCGGCGATCTGGCCCAGCGCGTCGCAGAGCAGCCAGTCCAGGGTGGCCGCGTACGCGGGTTCGAGGAACGTCACCCCGGGCAGCTCCAGGCCCACCGAGGCGGTGATGGTCGACTGGTGGGCGCCGCCCTCCGGGGCGAGCGTGATGCCCGACGGGGTACCGGCGACCACGAACCGGGAGCCGGAGTAGGTGCCGTAGAGGAACGCGTCCAGGCCACGCAGCACGAACGGGTCGTAGACCGTGCCGACCGGCAGCAGCGGCTGCGCAGACAGGTCCCAGGCGAGGCCGAGCTGCCCGAGCAGCAGGAACAGGTTCATCTCCGAGATGCCCAGCTCGATGTGCTGCCCGGCGGGGCTCTCCGTCCAGCGCAGCATCCGGTCCTCGGTCCAGGAGCGCTGCTCGGTCGGGGCGAAGACACCGGTCTTGTTGATGAACCCGGCCAGGTTGGTGGAGGTGGCCACGTCCGGCGCGGTGGTCACCAGGTAGCGGCCCACCTCCGGGTTGCGGGCCAGCTCGACCAGCACCCGGCCGAAGATCTCCTGCGTCGAGATCGGCTTGTTCGCGCGTACCCGCGTCGTGTCCGGAACGGTGACGCCCAGCGCCCGCTCGCGGGGCGCGCGGGACAGCGCCTCCCGGCGCCCGCCGGCCCGGATGCCGGCCTCCGATGCCGGGTCCAGGCGGTCCCACTCGGTCTCGCGCGTCAGCCCGTGCGCGGTGCGCAGCGCGTCGACCTGCTCGGCGGTGAGCAGCGCCGAGTGGTTGCGCGGATTGCCGGCGATCGGCAGACCCCACCCCTTGACGGTGTACGCGAAGACCACGCTGGGCCGGTCGGTGACCGCGTCGCACTGGGCGTACGCGTCGAGCATCGCCGCCATGTCGTGCCCGCCCAGGTCGGTGACGAGCGGCCCCAGCTCGTCGTCGCCGATGTCGGCGATGAACGCCTCGATGCCGTCGGGCGCGCCGTCGAGGAACTGCTTGCGCAGCGCCGCGCCGGTGAGCCCGAACAGCGACTGGTACTGCTCGTTGGGCATCGCGTCGATCCAGTCGCGCAGCGCCTCGCCGCCGGGACGGGCGTACGCCTCGGCGAGCTTGCGGCCGTACTTGACCTCGACGACGTGCCAGCCGGCGGCCTCGAACTGGCCCCGCCACTGGTTGATCCGCACCCCGGGCACCACCCGGTCCAACGACTGCCGGTTGAAGTCGACCAGCCACGTCACGTTGCCCAGCCCGGTGGTGGCCGGGTCGGCGACGGCCTCCCAGATGTTGCCCTCGTCCAGCTCGGCGTCGCCGATCAGCGCGACGAACCGGGAGTGCGGGCGGGCGCCGAAGTGCGCGTCGACGTAGCGGCGCGTCGCGGCGGCGAAGAGCGGCGCCGCCGCGCCGAGCCCGACGGAGCCGGTGGAGAAGTCGACCTCGTCCGGGTCCTTCGTGCGCGACGGGTACGACTGGAGCCCGCCCCGGGCGCGCAGCCTCGTCAGGTAGGAGCGGTCGAGGTTGCCCAGCAGGTACTGGATGGCGTGGAAGACCGGCGAGGCGTGCGGCTTGACCGCCACCCGGTCCTCGGCGTCGAGGTGCGCGAACCACAGCGCCGTCATGGCGGTGACCAGCGAGGCGCTGGACGCCTGGTGCCCGCCGACCTTCACCCCGTCGCCGGTGTCCCGGTCGTGGTTGGCCGCGTCCACGATCCGGGTCGCGAGCCAGAGCACCCGCTGCTGGATCTCGTCGAGGACGTCGAGGTCGGTACGGTTCACGGTCGACTCCAGGGGTCCGGCAGTCACCGTTGACGGCCGGTCGGGGGCGGGCGGGCTGCGCGGCGTGCACAGCCGCCGCGCACGACGGACGCACGCGGCGGCTCAGGTGTAAGGAAGGGCACCTTCCTATACAGAAAACGTTAGGAAGGTGCCCTTCCTTACCGGTCAGGCGGAGAGGCGCGCCAGGATCAGCTCGCGGACGGTCTTGGCGTCGGCCTGGCCGCGGGTGGTCTTCATGACCGCGCCGACCAGGGCTCCCGCCGCGGCGACCTTGCCGCTGCGGATCTTCTCGGCGATGTCCGGGTTGGCGGCGATCGCCTCGTCCACGGCGGCGGTGAGCGCACCCGTGTCGGAGACGACCTCCAGGCCCCGGTTGGTCATGATCTGCGTCGGCGAGCCCTCGCCGGCCACCACGCCCTCCAGGACGGTGCGGGCCAGCTTGTCGTTGAGCTTGCCGGCGTCGACCAGGCCCTGGAGCTCGGCGACCTGGCTCGGGGTGGCCCCGATGTCGGCCAGCTCCACGCCGGTCTCGTTGGCCCGCCGCGACAGCTCGCCCAGCCACCACTTGCGGGCGGCGGCCGGGGTGGCGCCGGCGGCGACCGTGGCCTCGATCAGCTCGACGGCGCCGGCGTTGAGCACCGACTGCATGTCCGCGTCGGAGAGGCCCCACTGCTCCTGGAGCCGCCGGCGGTGCAGCCGGGGCAGCTCGGGCAGGGCGGCCTTCAGCTCGGCGACCCAGGCGGTGTCCGGCGCCAGCGGCACCAGGTCGGGCTCCGGGAAGTACCGGTAGTCGGTCGCGGTCTCCTTGGACCGGCCCGGCGTGGTGTCGCCGGTGTCCTCGTGGAAGTGCCGGGTCTCCTGGGTGATCCGGCCGCCCGCGTCGAGCACGGACGCCTGCCGGATGATCTCCGACCGGACCGCCCGCTCGACCGACCGCAGCGAGTTGACGTTCTTGGTCTCCGTCCGGGTGCCCCACTCCTCGCCGGGCAGGTTGAGGGAGGTGTTCACGTCGCAGCGCAGCGACCCCTCCTCCATCCGCACGTCGGAGACGCCCAGCGAGCGGATCACGTCGCGCAGCTCGGTGACGTACGCGCGGGCCACCTCGGGGGCGAGCGCACCGGTGCCGGGGACCGGCTTGGTGACGATCTCCACCAGCGGGATGCCGGCCCGGTTGTAGTCGACCAGCGACTCGGTGGCGCCGTGGATGCGACCGGTGGCGCCGCCGACGTGCAGCGTCTTGCCGGTGTCCTCCTCCAGGTGCACCCGCTCGATGCCGATGCGCACCAGCTCGCCGTTGACCTCGACGTCCAGGTAGCCCTCGAAGCACAGCGGCTCGTCGTACTGGCTGATCTGGAAGTCCTTCGGCATGTCCGGGTAGAAGTAGTTCTTCCGCGCGAAGCGGCACCACTCGGCGATCGAGCAGTTCAGCGCCAGGCCGATCCGGATGGTCGCCTCGATGGCCGCCCTGTTCGCCACCGGCAGGGAGCCGGGCAGGCCCAGGCAGACCGGGCAGACCCGGGTGTTCGGCTCGCCACCGAAGTCGGTCGGGCAGCCGCAGAACATCTTGGTGTTCGTGCCCAGCTCGACGTGGGTCTCCAGGCCGATCACCGGTTCGTAGCGCGCGACGACCTCGTCGTACGCGGGCAGTGTCGTCGTCATCTGAGCTCCTGCCTCACAGTGCCGGTGGGGTGAACGTGCCGACGGCGCTCTCCAGCGCGGCGGCGACCCGGTACATCCGGTCGTCGGCCATCGTCGGGGCCATGATCTGGAAGCCGACCGGCAGCCCGTCGGAGAGCCCGCACGGCACCGAGATGCCCGGCCCGCCGTACAGGTTCGTCGGGATGGTGAACAGGTCGGCCAGGTACATCTGGTAGGGGTCGGCGGTGCGCGCCCCGAGCGGGAACGCGACGAACGGGGTGGTCGGCGAGATCAGCGCGTCGACCTGCTCGAACGCCGAGGTGAAGTCCCGGGTGATGAGGGTACGGACCTTCTGCGCCTGCCCGTAGTAGGCGTCGTAGTAGCCCGACGAGAGCGCGTACGTGCCGATCATGATCCGGCGCTTGACCTCGGCGCCGAAGCCGGCCTCCCGGGTCAGCGACATGACCTCCTCCAGCGACCGGTTGCCGTCGTCGCCGACCCGCAGGCCGAAGCGGACGCCGTCGAACCGGGCCAGGTTGGAGGAGGCCTCGCTCGGGGCGATCAGGTAGTACGCCGGCAGCGCGTAGCGGAAGTGGGGGCAGGACACCTCGACGATCTCGGCGCCCAGCTTGGCCAGCGCGTCGACCGACTCGCGGAACGCCGCCGTCACGCCCGGCTCGGCGCCCTCGGCGGCGAACTCGCTCACGATGCCGAGCTTCACGCCGGTCAGGTCGCCGGTCGCGCCGAGCCTGGCGGCGGCCACCACGTCCGGTACGGGCTGCGGGATCGAGGTGGAGTCGCGCGGGTCGTGCCCGCCGATCACCTCGTGCAGCAGCGCGGCGTCCAGCACCGTACGAGCGCAGGGGCCGGGGGTGTCCAGGGAGGACGAGAACGCCACCAGGCCGTAGCGGGAGGTGCCGCCGTAGGTGGGCTTCGCGCCGACGGTGCCGGTGACCGCGCCGGGCTGGCGGATCGAGCCGCCGGTGTCGGAGCCGATCGCCAGCGGCGCCTCGTACGCGGCCAGCGCCGCGGAGCTGCCGCCGCCCGAGCCGCCCGGGATGCGGCTCAGGTCCCACGGGTTGTGCGTCGGCCCGTACGCCGAGTATTCCGTGGAGGAGCCCATCGCGAACTCGTCCATGTTGGTCTTGCCGAGCATCACCGTGCCGGCGGCGCGCAGCCGCTGCACGATCGTCGAGTCGTACGGCGGGCGCCAGCCCTCCAGGATCTTCGACCCGACGGTGGTCGGCACGCCCTTGGTGGTCAGCACGTCCTTGACGGCGACCGGCACGCCGGCCAGCGGACCCAGCTCCTCGCCTGCGGCGCGGCGGGCGTCGACCTCGGCGGCGGCGGCGAGCGCGCCCTCGGAGTCGACGTGCAGGAACGCGTTCACCCGGTCGTCGACGGCGGCGATCCGGTCCAGGTGCGCCCGGGTCACCTCGACGGCGGAGGCCTCACCGGAGGCGACGAGCCCGGCGATCTCCGTCGCGGTCAGTCTGATCAGCTCGCTCATGACGCCACTCCGCTTCGCTCCGTGCCGCCATGAGGCACCATCACGCTGAGCCTGATGATTCGCTCGCTGCGCTCGCTCATGACGCCACATCCTCGTCCAGGATCCGCGGTACGCGGAACCGCTGCTCTTCGGCGTCGGGCGCACCCGACAGCGCCTCCTGCGGGGTCAACCCGGGCACCACGACGTCGTCGCGCAGGACGTTGGTCAGCGGCACCGAGTGCGACGTCGGCGGGATGTCCGCCGCGGTGACCTCGCCGACCTGCGCGACCGCCTGGAGGATCACGTCGAGCTGGCCGGCGAAGGTGTCCAGCTCCTCCTCCGTGACGGCGAGCCGCGACAGTCGCGCCAGGTGCGCGACCTCCTCGCGGGAGATGGCGGCCATCGGTGCCCCCTTCGTGACGGTGCTGCGGGTCGGACCGGGTGTCGGCCGCGCGGCCGAGATGCGTGACGCGCGGTGACCGGAGCGAGTCTATTGTTCCGCCCCGGCGGCGCGTCCCCGACTCCCCCTCCGGCGCGGCGGGGCGCCTCCGACTCCCTCTCCGAGCCCGCGCCGCGCGGGACGGGTGGCTCAGCGGGCGTGCCGGCGGGGGATCTCCGCGTCGGGGCTGGGCGTCGGGCGGACCGGCCGGTAGCGGGCCAGCCAGCCGACCAGCTCCTCGGCCGGCATCGGGCGGGCGTAGAACCAGCCCTGTGCCGCGTCGCAGCCCGCCGCGTGCAGCATGCGCCAGGTGCGCTCGTCCTCGACGCCCTCGGCGACCACCCGCAGCCCGAGCGCCTTCGCCAGCTCGATCGTCGACTTGACGATCGCCGCGTCGTCGGCGTCCTCGACCATCCCCAGCACGAAGGAGCGGTCCACCTTCACCTCGGACAGCGGCAGCCGCCGCAGGTGCTGAAGGGAGGAGTAGCCGGTGCCGAAGTCGTCCAGCGAGATGCCCACGCCGATCCGGTGCAGCCGGGTGATGGTGGCCAGCACCCGACGCGGGTCCGCCATCAGGGCGCCCTCGGTGATCTCCAGTTGCAGCCGCTGCGGCGGCACGCCGTACCGGGCGAGCCGGTCGGCGATCTGGTCGGCGATCTCCCCGGTGTGCAGGTCCCGCACGCTGACGTTGAGCGCCGCCGGCAGGCCCATCCCGGCGGCCGACCACTTGGCGAGCTGCTCCACCACGTCGTCCACCACCCGGCGGGTGAGCAGCCGCATCACCGCGCTCTGCTCGGCGACCCGGATCAGCTCCTCCGGGTCCACCATCCCCCGGCGGGGGTGCCGCCAGCGCAGCAGCGCCTCCACGCCGACCACCTCGCCGGTCGCGATGGCGACCTGCGGCTGGTAGTACATGGTGATCTCGCCCGCGTCGACGGCCGCAGCGGTGTCCGCGTCCCGCCGGCCGGCCGCGTCGTGCCGGGCACCGCGCCGGCCCGTCGGGGCCCGGTCGCCGCCGCGGTCCCCCGCGCCGTCGTCGACGGGCGGCCCCTGCCGGCGTACGACCGCGCCGCCCTGCCCACCGGGGTGCCCGGCGCCGTTGCGGCGGCCGGGACCGTCGCCCCGGTCGGGGCCGGTCTCCCCCGCCGCCATCGTCCGGCGGCGGATCGGGTCCGCGGCGGTAACGATCCGGTTGATCAGCTCGTCGCCGGGCGGCGGACCGGGCCGCTCCCGGCGACGGCGCAGCCGCCAGCGGCCGGAGCCGGACGCGAGGCCGGAGCCGGAGGCGAGGCCGGAGCCGGAGCCGGAGGCGAGGCCGGAGCCGGAGCCGGAGGCGGAGGCGAGGCCGGGCATCGGGCCGGAGCCGGGCATCGGGCCGGAGCCGGGCGTGAGGCCGGCGACGTCGGCCGGGAGTTCGGCCCCGTCCCCGCCCCGCGCGCCGCCGGCCCGCCCGTCACCCGGTAGCCGGCCGCCCGGCGTCGGTCCCGCCGGGACGGCCACCGCCCCGTCGCCCGGGGCGCCGGCACCGTCCCCGGCGGGCGGGGCGGTCTCGGGACGGCCCGCCTCCAGCACCCGGCGCAGGTCCGCGAGCAGGCCGAGCCGCTCGGCGGAGTTGTGGTCGGACTCGGCCGCGTAGATCGCCACGGTGTCGTTGCGGTGCTTGGCGTCGTACATCGCCACGTCGGCGTGGCGCATCAGGGTCGCGAAGTCCTCGCCGTGTTCCGGGAAGAGCGCGATGCCGATCGAGCCGCCCACGTCGAGCGGCAACCCGTCCAGCGACACCGGCTCGGCCAGCGCCCGGACCACCCGGCCGGCGAGCTCCCGGGCCTCGTCGACGTCGGTCAGGCCGGTCATCACGATGGCGAACTCGTCCCCGCCCAGCCGGGCGACCATGCCCTCGCCGACCACGTCGGTCAGCCGCGCGCTCACCTCGACCAGCAGCCGGTCCCCCACCGCGTGCCCGAGCGCGTCGTTGACGTTCTTGAACCGGTCGAGGTCGATCAGGAGCAGGGCCAGCCGGGCGGCGGGCTCGCCGCGGGCCGCCCGTTCGGAGTGCACGTGCACCTGCTCGCCGACCTCGGCCAGCAACGCCTTGCGGTTGGGCAGGCCGGTGAGCGGGTCCAGGGAGGCGAGCTGCTGCTGCTCGACGCTGAGCCGGGCCATCCGGTAGACGGCGAACAGCGGCACCAGCACCAGCGGGATCAGCGCCGCGCTGGCCCGCGCCGCCGCGACCAGCACCGGAGCGAGCAGCAGCAACGAGCCGGTGGAGAGCAGCTCGAAGCCCAGCCCCTGCCGCAGGCTGGGCCACCACCGGTCGCCGAAGCGCAGCCGGACGGCCGCGCTGACCAGCGCGTAGTTGACGGCGAACCAGGCCACGGTCGCACCGCCCACCGCCAGCACGTCCGTGCCGCGCAGCCGGCCGTCGTCGAAGATGCTGCCGGGCCCCAGCCAGGTGACCGCGTACGCGGCGCCGAGGGCTGCCGCGTACTGGGCGGCGTTGAAGGCGGTCCGCCACGGGGCGTGGCCCATCCGCCAGCCGGAGACGACGACGGCCACCGCCTGCACCAGGACCGCCGGGCCGAACCCCCAGCCGAGCAGGATGGCGAAGGTGAAGCAGGTGGACGGGAAGACCGCGGAGGTCTGCCGGCGCCCGGGCGGGACGAACGGGCGCGCGTCGCAACCGACGGCCAGGGCCGCCATCACCCAGAACGCCACCGGCAGTCGCGGCAGTTCGGCCGGGAGGTCGAGCAGCGGGCGTACGCAGAGCACCGCCGCCAGCGCGGCCACCGACCAGACGAAGGCGAAGAACGGGCGTGCCCGGCCAGGCGGAACGGAGTTTCGCGAGTCCGCGGACTCCATCACACCTCCCGAGGGCTCGGTCCACGGGCGTGACCGGTCGCACGCCGTGCCACCAATGAAACGCCCTCCGTGTCGTAATGCCCGGCACGACAGTCGCGAATCGGTCGTAGTCGTAATTAAGTTGGTATCTCGACCGGCGGGCGACTCCCGCCGTCGCGGTCCGGTCAGGCGCCCCCCGTCCTGCCCCGCCGGGTCGGTGGCCGCTCCCGCCCGGTCGTCACTCCTCGGTGCGGGCGACCTCGCGGGCGGCCTCCGGGCCGGCGTCGAGCAGCACCCGGAAGCCGTCCTCGTCCAGCACCGGCACCTTCAGGCTGGCCGCCTTGTCGGCCTTCGAGCCGGGATTCTCGCCCACCACGACGAATGACGTCTTCTTGGAGACGGACCCGCTCACCTTGCCGCCCCGGCTCTGGATCGCCTCGGACGCTTGGTCGCGGCTGAACCCGGGCAGCGTGCCGGTCACCACGACGGTGAGCCCCTCCAGGGGACGCGGCCCCTCGTCGACCGCCTCCTCCGCCATCCGTACGCCGGCCTCGCGCCACTTGCGGACCACCTCGCGGTGCCAGTCGACGGCGAACCACTCCCGGATGCTCGCCGCGATCGTCGGCCCGACGCCGTCGACCGAGGAGAGCTCCTCCTCGCCGGCCCGGTCGATCGCCTCGATGGAGCGGAAGTGCCGGGCCAGCGCCTGCGCGGCGGTAGGGCCGACGTGCCGGATGGACAGGCCCACCAGCACCCGCCACAGGTCGCGTTCCCTGGCCACGGCCAGGTTGTCCAGCAGCTTGACGGCGTTGCTGCCGAGCGTGCCGTCCTTGTTGACGAAGAAGGGCGAGCGGGACAGCTGCTTCTCGTCCAACGAGAACAGGTCGCCCTCGTCGGTGATGACCTGCGCGTCGAGCAGCGCCGCCGCGCCCTTGTAGCCGAGCGCCTCGATGTCGAACACCTTGCGGCCGGCGAGGTGGTAGACCCGCTCGCGCAGCTGACCGGGGCAGGTGCGCGAGTTGGGGCAGCGGATGTCGACGTCCGCCTCCTTCGCCGGCGCGAGTGGCGTGCCGCAGGCCGGGCAGGTGGTGGGCATGACGAACGGCCGGGCGTCGGCGGGACGCAGGTCGACCACCGGGCCGAGCACCTCGGGGATCACGTCGCCGGCCTTGCGCAGCACCACGGTGTCGCCGATCAGGACGCCCTTGCGTTCGACCTCCCGGGCGTTGTGCAGGGTGGCGTAGGCGACGGTGGAGCCGGCCACCTTGACCGGCTGGAGGACGGCGCGCGGCGTGACCCGGCCGGTGCGTCCGACCTCGACGTCGATGTCGAGCAGCTTCGTGTTCACCTCCTCCGGCGGATATTTGAAGGCGATCGCCCAACGCGGCGCCCGGCTGGTCGAGCCGAGCCGACCCTGGATGGAGACCGGGTCGACCTTGACCACCACGCCGTCGATCTCGTGCTCGACGTCGTGCCGGTGCTCCGCGTAGTGGGCGATGTATTCCGCGACACCGGCCAGGTCGGGCACCACCCGCCAGCGGTCACTGGTCGGCAGCCCCCACGCCTTCAACGCGGCGTAGGACTCGGACTGCGTGACCGGCTGGAAGCCGCGGCGGGCGCCGATGCCGTGCACCACCAGGCGCAGTGGCCGGGAGGCGGTGACCCGCGGGTCCTTCTGGCGCAGGCTGCCGGCGGCGGCGTTGCGCGGGTTGGCGAACGGCGGCTTGCCCTGCTCGACCAGCCCGGCGTTGAGGTCGGCGAAGGCCGCCACCGGGAAGTAGATCTCGCCCCGGACCTCGACGAACTCGGGCACGTCGCCGAACTCGGCCGACGTGGCGAGCTGGCCCGGCACGTCGCGGATGCTGCGCACGTTGGCGGTGACGTCCTCGCCGGTGCGGCCGTCGCCCCGGGTCGCCGCCCGGACCAGCCGCCCGCGCTCGTAGGTGAGGTTGATGGCGAGCCCGTCGACCTTCAGCTCGCACAGGTAGGGCACCGACCCGCCCGCGTCGCGCTCGACCCGCTCGGCCCAGGCCGCCAGCTCCTCGTCGGCGAAGGCGTTGTCGAGCGAGAGCATCCGCTCGGCGTGGGCGACGGGGGTGAAGTCGGTGGAGAAGGTGCCGCCGACCCGCTGCGTCGGCGACTCGGGGGTGCGTAGCGCCGGGAACTGCTCCTCCAGCGCCTCCAGCTCCCGCAGCTGCCGGTCGAACTCGGCGTCGGGGATGGTCGGCGCGTCCAGCACGTAGTAGCGGTACTGGTGCTCCGTCAGCTCCTGGCTGAGCGTGGCGTGCCGTTCCCGGGCGTCGGGGGTCGGTTCGGCGCCGGCCGCCGCCTCCTGTGCCGGAGTGACCTGCTGGGCGATGGTTTCCTCGGACACCGTGCGACCTCCCGTGATTCCGCTACCTCGGCACCGTATCGGTCCGGTGGGACAATCCGCCGGCCGCCCGTCGCGCCCGACCGGCGCGGGGGCCCCGGCCGTGCGAGGATCGCCGGACGGCGGGGCCGCGGGGGCGGATCCGCTCCGCCGTCGAACCTGCGGCGTCCGCGCCGCGCCCACTGACCAGGCGGGGGTACGGATGCCGGAATGGCTGCTCTGGGCGGCGGTGATCGTGCTGGCCGTGGCCGCCGGCTGGGCGTGGAACGACCGGCGGCGGGGCGGCCGTGACGCCGCTCCGCGTCCGCCCCGCCGACCGGGCACCCGGCCCGGCCGCCGGAGGCCGTCGGGCGGTCCCGGCCGGTCCACCGCGCCGCCCCGACCGCGTACCGCCGAGCGGTCCCCCGCCGGGGCGCCGCGTCCCGGCGAGATCTGGTGGGCCGACGTGCCGTACGCCGACGGCACCGGCTCGAAGGTGCGGCCCTGCCTGGTGCTGCGGGCCGACGACGGGGGCGCCGACGTCCTGAAGATCACCAGTCAGGACAAGAGCGCCCGCGACGACCACGTCCGCATCCCGACCCGTGAGTGGGACCCCGACGCCGACCACGACAGCTTCGTCGACCTGGCCGAGCCGGCGCACGTCCCGCTCGCCGGCTTCTCCCGCCGTGCCGGCGACTGCGACCCCGCCCTGTGGCGGCGCATCCGCCGCCTCCCCCACCTGCCGGGCGCCTGAGCGGGCGATCACCCGGGTTGCTTCGCGGGTCAGTCCCAGGCGCGGGCCAGGGTGGTGAGCTGGTCGGCGTACTCGATGCGGGCGGCCCACGGGGCGGGCCAGGCCGCCATGCCCAACGCGGCGCCGACGAAGGCGCCGGCCAGCGCGGCGATCGAGTCGGAGTCGCCGGCGGTGGTGGCGCCCCGGGCCAGCGCCGCCACCGGGTCGTCGGCGTGCCGGATCGCGCAGAACAGGGCCGTGGCCAGCGCCTCCTCGGCGATCCAGCCCTCGCCGGTGTGCCGGCACGGGTCGCCGCCGTCGTCCGGGCCGGCGAGCGCGGCGTCGAGGCGGCCGAGGACCGCGAGGCACTCGTCCCAGCCCCGGGCGATGAAGTCCTCCGGTCCGTCCACGCCGGGGCGCTGCCACAGGTCGCCGAGCCAGTCGGCGCGGTAGACCCGCCGCTGGTCGCGGGCCCGGTCGACGAGCAGCCGGGGCAGCTCCGCCAGCGCCGCGCCGTCGCGCAGCAGCCGCACCGCGTACGCGGTCAGCTCGCTGGCCGCGAGGCCGGTCGGGTGGCCGTGGGTCAGCCCCGCCTGGAGCTGGGCCAGCCCGGCGAGGGTGTCGAGGTCGACGTCGACCAGGCCGACCGGGGTGACCCGCATGTTGGCCCCGCAGCCCTTCGAACCGGCCACCGTCGCCTCCTGCCAGCGCACCCCGCGCTCCAGTTCGGCGCAGGCCCGCAGGCAGGTCATGCCCGGCGCCCGGTTGTTCTCCGGGCTGGCCGCCCAGTCGAGGAAACGCCTCCGCAGCAGCGGCTCGACCGCCTCCGGGGTCGGCGCCGGCGCGTCGTGCAGCGCCCAGCCGACCGCCAGCGCCATCTGCGTGTCGTCGGTCACCAGCGCCGGATCGCCGGCGAGGTCGCGCGGGCCGGCCGGCCCGTAGCGGCGAACGATCTCGGCGACCGTGAGGAACTCGGTCGGCTTGCCCAGCGCGTCACCGTAGGCGAGGCCGAAGAGGGAGCCGGCGGCCCGCCGGAGCGAGGTGTCGATCATTCCCGCGATCATGCCGCCCGCCCGCAACCCGCACCACTCGGCGCCGTCGCCGGCACCCGCCACCCGGCCGCGAGGGCGTGCCGGACCGCCCCGAGCGTGTCGGGTCCGGGTCAGTCGGAGAAGACCAGGCAGAAGGGGTGACCGGCCGGGTCCGCGTAGACCCGGAAGTCGTCGCCCTCGCCGGGCAGCCGCCGCGCGCCGAGCTCCAGCACCCGCTTCTCGGCCGCCTCCACGTCCGCCACCTGCACGTCCAGGTGGAACTGCTGGGGGCGCTCCGGGTCGGGCCACGCCGGCGGGCGCAGGCCGGGTGCCTTCTGGCAAACGTCAGTCCTCGGCGAGCCGCCGACCCGCGTCCCGGCAGGCGGCGAGCACCGCGCGCGCGTACTGCCCGGTGGCGTTGGCGAGGCCACAGGCGGGGGTCACCACGACCTGCTCCGCGAGCTGCCGGCGGGGGAACCCGAGGCGGTCCCAGAGCTGGCGTACGCGATCGGCGACCTGCGCCGAGGTCGGCGCGCGACCGGCGGCCGACGGCCCGGTGGGCACGGCGCCGGCCAGCAGCCCGAGCCCCGCGTCGATCGCCTCGCCCAGCGGATCCAGGTCGGTGACGAAGCCGAGGTCGAGGGCCACGCCGACGGCACCGGTCGAGCGGATCAGCTCCAGCGGCACGTCCGGCGCGCAGCAGTGCACCACGGTCGGCACCCCGGCCGCCTCGACGACCGTGCGCAGCAGCGACGCGGCGACGCTCGGATCCACGGCCCGGTACGCGCCGAGCCCGCTCTCGGTGGGCACCCGCCCGGCGAGCACCGTCGGCATCGACGGCTCGTCGAGCTGGAGCAGCACGGTGGCGCGCGGCAGCCGGCGGGCGACCGCCGCCACGTGCCCGCGCAGCCCCTCGGCGAGCGAGTTCGTGAGGTCGCGGACCGCACCGGGATCGCGCAGCATCCGGCCGCCGATCGGCAGTTCCAGGGACGCGGCCAGGGTCAACGGGCCGCCGACCTGGATCTTGACCGGCCCCACGTACTCCTCGGCCTGCTCGGCGAGCTGGTCGAGGTCGCGTTCCATCAGGTCCCGGGCGCGGCGCACGTCCCGTCCCGGGCGCGGCGCGATGCGCCAGCGGGCGGCGTACAGCTCCACCGGCAACTCGACCAGCAGGCCGCCGGTCCGGCCGATGAGGTCGGCGCCAGGGCCCCGGCCCGGCAGCTCCGGCAGGTGGGGCAGGGCGGGAAGCTCACCGAGGACGATCCGCTGCGCCTCGGCGATGTCGGTGCCGGGAAGCGAACCGATGCCGGTCGCCGCGCCGGCCGGCCAGGGCCACACCTGATCTGTCACTGCCGAAGACTATCCGGTACGCGGACGCCCACCGCCCGGCCGCCCGGGACCGGACGGGGGCGCCTGCCGGAGCATCCCCAGTCGGCGTCAGCCAGCGATGGTGGCGGAGCCGAGCACGACGTCGCCGGCCGGGTCCGGCCGGTACGCCACGACGGCCTGGCCGGCGGCCACCCCACGGACGGGGCGGCGCAGCTCGGCGCGCAGCCCGTCGGCGGTCAGCTCGACCGTCGCCGGCACCACGTCCCCGTGCGCCCGCAGCTGCACCTCGCACTCCAGCGGCGCGTCGGGGCGCGGGCCGCCCGTCCACACCGGACGCTCGGCGCGCACCCGGGAGACCTCCAGCGCCTCAGCCGGGCCCACGGTCACGGTGTTGGTCTTCGGCGTGATGGAGAGCACGTAGCGGGGCCGGCCGTCCGGCGCCGGGCGGTCCAGGTGCAGGCCACGCCGCTGCCCGACCGTGTACGCGTACGCGCCGGTGTGGCTGCCGACCACCGCGCCGGTGGCGGCGTCCACCACTGCGCCGGGCGCCTCGCCGAGCCGCTGGGCGAGGAAGCCGCGGGTGTCCCCGTCGGCGATGAAGCAGATGTCGTGCGAGTCCGGCTTGTCGGCCACCGCCAGCCCCCGCCGCGCGGCCTCCTCGCGGACCTGTGCCTTCGTCGAGTCCCCGAGCGGGAAGATCGACCGGTCCAGCTGCTCGCGGGTGAGCACCGCCAGCACGTACGACTGGTCCTTGGGCAGGTCGACGCTGCGACGCAGCAGGCCGTCCGCGCCGAGCCGGGCATGGTGGCCGGTGACCACGGCGTCGAAGCCCAGGGCCACGGCCCGGTCCAGCACCGCGGCAAACTTGATCTTCTCGTTGCAGCGCAGGCAGGGATTGGGCGTACGGCCGGCCGCGTACTCCGCGACGAAGTCGTCCACCACGTCGGCGTGGAAGCGGTCGGCCATGTCCCAGACGTAGAACGGGATGCCGATGACGTCCGCGGCCCGCCGGGCGTCCCGGGAGTCCTCCAGGGTGCAGCAGCCGCGCGCGCCCGTGCGATAGGTCTGCGGGTTGCGGGCCAGCGCCAGGTGCACACCGGTCACGTCGTGTCCCGCCTCGACGGCCCGCGCCGCCGCGACCGCCGAGTCGACCCCGCCCGACATCGCCGCCAACACCCTCACCGGCTCACTCCCTTCACCCCACCGACCCTATCCCCGCCCCACCCCCACCCACCC
>NZ_JAVRFL010000070.1:0-3442 GCF_031845925.1 Micromonospora reichwaldensis
CCCTGAACTGAACGATTGTCCGGCGGTGTCCTACTCTCCCACACCCTCCCGAGTGCAGTACCATCGGCGCTGGAGGGCTTAGCTTCCGGGTTCGGAATGTAACCGGGCGTTTCCCCTCCGCCATGACCGCCGTAACTCTATCGACATATCAAACAACACCAACCCGTGGTCTGTTGTTCGTTTATCGAGAGTTGCACAGTGGACGCGTAGCAGCTTAGTAGTCAAGTCCTCGGCCTATTAGTACCGGTCAACTGAACCCGTTACCGGGCTTACATTTCCGGCCTATCAACCCAGTCGTCTAGCTGGGGGCCTTACCCCACAAAGTGGGTGGGATACCTCATCTTGAAGCGAGCTTCCCGCTTAGATGCTTTCAGCGGTTATCCCTTCCGAACGTAGCTAACCAGCCGTGCCCCTGGCGGGACAACTGGCACACCAGAGGTTCGTCCGTCCCGGTCCTCTCGTACTAGGGACAGCCCTTCTCAAGTATCCTACGCGCACGGCGGATAGGGACCGAACTGTCTCACGACGTTCTAAACCCAGCTCGCGTACCGCTTTAATGGGCGAACAGCCCAACCCTTGGGACCTGCTACAGCCCCAGGATGCGACGAGCCGACATCGAGGTGCCAAACCATCCCGTCGATATGGACTCTTGGGGAAGATCAGCCTGTTATCCCCGGGGTACCTTTTATCCGTTGAGCGACACCGCTTCCACTCGCAAGTGCCGGATCACTAGTCCCGACTTTCGTCCCTGCTCGACCTGTCAGTCTCACAGTCAAGCTCCCTTGTGTACTTGCACTCAACACCTGATTGCCAACCAGGCTGAGGGAACCTTTGGGCGCCTCCGTTACCCTTTAGGAGGCAACCGCCCCAGTTAAACTACCCACCAGACACTGTCCCTGAACCGGATAACGGTCCGAAGTTAGATACCCAAATCAACCAGAGTGGTATTTCAAGATTGCCTCCACCCATACTGGCGTATGGACTTCACCGGCTCCCACCTATCCTACACAAGCTAATTCGGATACCAATGTCAAGCTATAGTAAAGGTCCCGGGGTCTTTCCGTCCTGCCGCGCGTAACGAGCATCTTTACTCGTAATGCAATTTCGCCGGGCCTGTGGTTGAGACAGTGGGGAAGTCGTTACGCCATTCGTGCAGGTCGGAACTTACCCGACAAGGAATTTCGCTACCTTAGGATGGTTATAGTTACCACCGCCGTTTACTGGCGCTTAAGTTCTCCGCTTCGCCCCGAAGAGCTAACAGGTCCCCTTAACGTTCCAGCACCGGGCAGGCGTCAGTCCATATACATCGAATTACTTCTTCGCATGGACCTGTGTTTTTAGTAAACAGTCGCTTCCCCCTGCTCTCTGCGGCCATACAACGCTCCACCCGCGCGGGGCTTCACGTCTCCGGCCCCCCTTCTCCCTAAGTTACGGGGGCAATTTGCCGAGTTCCTTAACCACAGTTCGCCCGATCGCCTCGGTATTCTCTACCTGACCACCTGTGTCGGTTTGGGGTACGGGCCGCTAAGAACTCGCTAGAGGCTTTTCTCGGCAGCATAGGATCACTGACTTCACCTGAATCGGCTCGGCATCACGTCTCAGCCCTAATGGTGTGCGGATTTGCCTACACACCGGCCTACACGCTTACCCCGGCACAACCACCGGCCGGGCTCAGCTACCTTCCTGCGTCACCCCATCGCTTGACTACTACCCGCCAGGTTCCCACGCTCCCCAACCTTGATCCGAAGATCGCAGCCGGCTCGGGTGGTTAGCACAACGAGGTTCATCAGGGACGCTCTTTCGCGGGTACGGGAATATCAACCCGTTGTCCATCGACTACGCCTCTCGGCCTCGCCTTAGGTCCCGACTCACCCAGGGCGGATTAGCCTGGCCCTGGAACCCTTGGTCATCCGGCGGAAGGGTTTCTCACCCTTCTTTCGCTACTCATGCCTGCATTCTCACTCGTGCCGCGTCCACAACTGGGTCACCCCGCTGCTTCACCCCCGGCACGACGCTCCCCTACCCATCCACACACCTGCACAAGGAATCAAGTCCAAGCGAGGTAAAAATGTGAATGCCACAGCTTCGGCGGTGTGCTTGAGCCCCGCTACATTGTCGGCGCGGAACCACTTGACCAGTGAGCTATTACGCACTCTTTAAAGGGTGGCTGCTTCTAAGCCAACCTCCTGGTTGTCTATGCGACCCCACATCCTTTTCCACTTAGCACACGCTTAGGGGCCTTAGCTGGTGATCTGGGCTGTTTCCCTCTCGACTACGAAGCTTATCCCCCGCAGTCTCACTGCCGCGCTCTCACTTACCGGCATTCGGAGTTTGGCTGATTTCGGTAAGCTTGTGGGCCCCCTAGACCATCCAGTGCTCTACCTCCGGCAAGAAACACGCGACGCTGCACCTAAATGCATTTCGGGGAGAACCAGCTATCACGGAGTTTGATTGGCCTTTCACCCCTAACCACAGGTCATCCCCCAACTTTTCAACGTTGGTGGGTTCGGCCCTCCACGCGGTCTTACCCGCGCTTCAGCCTGCCCATGGCTAGATCACTCCGCTTCGGGTCTAGGACACGCGACTGAACGCCCTATTCAGACTCGCTTTCGCTACGGCTCCCCCACACGGGTTAACCTCGCCACATGCCACTAACTCGCAGGCTCATTCTTCAAAAGGCACGCCGTCACCCCGCAAGGCTCCGACGGATTGTAGGCGAACGGTTTCAGGTACTATTTCACTCCCCTCCCGGGGTACTTTTCACCATTCCCTCACGGTACTCGTCCGCTATCGGTCACCAGGAAGTATTTAGGCTTACCAGGTGGTCCTGGCAGATTCACGGCAGATTTCAGGGGTCCGCCGCTACTCGGGAACACCCACAGAAGGTCAGCAACTTTCACCTACCGGACTCTCACCGTCTACGGTCAGCCATTCCAGACTGTTCGACTAGCCACTGACTTTGTAACTTCTCGAGTGCATGTCAGTACACTCAGCAGGGTCCCACAACCCCGACCACGCAACCCCTGACAGGTATCACACGCAACCGGTTTAGCCTCAATCCGCTTTCGCTCGCCACTACTCACGGAATCACTAAATTGTTTTCTCTTCCTACGGGTACTGAGATGTTTCACTTCCCCGCGTTCCCCCCACACACCCTATGTGTTCAGGTGTGGGTGACTGGACATGACTCCAGCCAGGTTTCCCCATTCGGACACCCTGGGATCACAGCTTGGTTGACAGCTCCCCCAGGCCTATCGCGGCCTCCCACGTCCTTCATCGGCTCCTGGTGCCAAGGCATTCACCGTTCGCCCTTGACAACTTGACCACAAAGATGCTCGCGTCCACTGTGCAATTCTCAACAAACGACCAACCCACAACCCGATCCGTGCGACACCAAACCCGACCACCGCCGGCGGTATGCCACACCAGGCCATGCCTGGCA
>NZ_JAVRFL010000071.1:0-3299 GCF_031845925.1 Micromonospora reichwaldensis
CGCGCCGCCCCCCCCCCCCCACGACCCTCCGTACCCCTTTCGAGGCCGCCGTGTTCCGGTTCATCGTCAGACGCCTGCTTCAGCTGATACCCACGCTGTTCGGGCTCTCCCTCCTGCTGTTCATCTGGCTCCGCCGACTGCCCGGCGGTCCCGAGACCGCCATCCTCGGTGAGCGTGGGACGCCCGAGATGCGCGCCCAGATCCGGCGCAACATGGGCCTCGACGAGCCGATCCTGGTGCAGTACGGCCGGTTCGTGCGGCGGCTGATCCGCCTCGACCTGGGCACCTCGACCTCCACCAAGCGGACCGTGGTCACCGAGTTCGTCGAGCGGTTCCCCGGCACGGTCGAGCTCTCCGTCACGGCGATGCTGATCGCGGTCGGCCTCGGCATCCCGCTGGGCTACCTGGCGGCCCGCCGCCGCGGCCGGATGCTGGACCACCTCTCGGTCGGCGGCTCCCTGATCGGCATCTGCATCCCCGTCTTCTTCCTCGCGTACGTGCTCAAGGCGATCTTCGCCGAGAACCTCGGCTGGTTCCCGGCGAGCGGCCGGCAGGACCCGACGCTCGGGGCGACGCGGATCACCAACTTCTTCGTCCTCGACGGGATCATGACCCGGGAGTGGGACGCCGCCGCCGACGCGCTCTGGCACCTGGTGCTGCCGGCCGTCGCGCTGGCCAGCATCCCGCTGGCGATCATCGTCCGGATCACCCGCGCCAGCGTGCTCGAGGTGCTCAACGAGGACTTCGTACGCACCGCCGAGGCGAAGGGCCTGACCGAGAGCACGGTCCGGCGCCGGCACGTGCTGCGCAACTCCATGCTGCCGGTGGTCACCTCGATCGGCCTGCTCACCGGCGGCCTGCTCTCCGGCGCGGTGCTGACCGAGACCGTCTTCGCCTTCAGTGGCATCGGAGCCTTCATCTACGAGGCGATCAGCCAGCGTGACTATCCCGTGCTGATGGGCTTCATCCTGATCATCGCGGTGGTGTACGTGCTGGTGAACCTCCTGGTCGACCTCTCCTACAGCCTGATCGACCCGAGGGTGAGGGTCCGATGACGATCACCGGCGGCACCAAGAAGGAAAAGATCGACCGGCTCGCCGAGCTGGCGGCCCGGGAGGACGAGCGTGGCGTCAGCCTCTGGAAGGAGGCGTTCCGCCGGCTGCGGCGCAACCCGGCGGCGATCGTCGGCGCGGTGATCCTGAGCCTGTTCCTGCTGGTCGCCATCCTCGGGCCGTTCTTCGTCCCGCACGCGCCGGACGCCCAGCTCTGGAAGAGCGAGATCCGCCTCGGCGACTTCCCCGGCTTCCGGGGCGAGAACTGGTTCGGCGTCGACCACATCGGTCGCGACGAGTTCAGCCGAATGATCGTCGGCGCCCGGCAGACCCTGCTGGTCGGCGTGGTCTCCACCCTGATCGGCCTCGCGGTCGGCTCGCTCATCGGCGGGGTCGCCGGCGCCGCCGCCGGCCTCGGCGGCCGGTGGGGCCGGGCGGTCGACAACGTGCTGATGCGTTTCGTCGACATGCTGCTGGCCATGCCGAGCCTGCTGCTGGCGATCAGCATCGCCGCCCTGCTCGGCGCCGGTCTGACCACGGTCATGATCGCGGTCGGCGTGGTGTCGGTGCCGGTCTTCGCCCGGCTGCTGCGCGGTTCGATGATCTCCCAGGCCAACAGCGACTACGTCCTGGCCGCCGTCTCGCTGGGCGTGAAGAAGCCGAAGATCGCGCTGACCCACGTGGTGCCGAACTCGCTCGCCCCGGTCATCGTGCAGGCCACCCTCACCCTGGCCACCGCGATCATCGAGGCCGCGGCGCTCTCCTTCCTCGGGCTCGGCAACAACGACGCCTCCATCCCCGAGTGGGGTGTGATGCTCGCCGACGCGCAGCAGTACCTCGACTCCGCGCCCCGGCTGGCGATCCTGCCCGCCCTCGCCATCATCGTCACCGCGCTGGGCTTCACCCTGCTCGGCGAGGCGATGCGCGAGGCACTCGACCCGAAGCTGCGGAAGTAGGGCCGGTGAGCGCGAGGAGTGAGCTTGCGAGCCCCGCAGTCGCGAACGAAAAGGCCAGCACGGTGAGCGCGAGGAGTGAGCTTGCGAGCCCCGCAGTCGCGAACGAAAGGCGGGCCCGACATGGCTCTGCTTGATGTCGAAGATCTCTCCGTCACCTTCGCCCGGCGCGGTCAGCGCGCCGTGCACGCCGTCGACGGGGTCTCCTTCTCCGTCGACGCGGGCGAGGTGGTCGGCCTGGTCGGCGAGTCCGGCTGTGGCAAGAGCGTCACCTCGCTGGCGATCATGGGCCTGCTGCCGAAGCAGCCGGGCCTGCGCGTCGGCGGCAAGGCGGTCTTCGACGGCACGGACCTGCTCCAGCTCGACGACCGGTCCCGGCGGGACATCCGGGGCCGCGACGTCGCGATGATCTTCCAGGACCCGCTCTCGTCGCTGAACCCGGTGATCCCGATCGGGTTGCAGGTCACCGAGGTGCTCACCCGGCACCGGGGGATGAAGGGCGCGGCGGCGGAGAAGGAGGCGGCGGCGCTGCTCGACCGGGTCGGCATCCCCGACCCGAAGCGGCGGTTGAAGGAGTACCCGCACCAGCTCTCCGGCGGCATGCGCCAGCGCGCCCTGATCGCGATGGCGGTGGCCTGCCAGCCCCGGCTGCTGATCGCCGACGAGCCGACCACGGCGCTGGACGTGACCATCCAGGCGCAGATCCTGGAGCTGCTCAAGGAGCTGGTCCGGGAGTCCGGCACCGCCCTCGTGATGATCACGCACGACCTGGGTGTGGTCGCCGGCATGTGCGACTCCATCAACGTGCTCTACGGCGGCCGGGTGGTGGAGACGGCCCGCCGTCGCCCGCTGTTCCGCGAGCCACGGCATCCGTACACCGTGGGGCTGCTCGGCTCGGTGCCGCGCCTGGACGCCGGGCGCGGCGAGCGGCTGAACCCCATCCCGGGTTCGGTCCGCGACCTGCTGCCCTGGCCGGACGGCTGTGCCTTCGCGCCGCGCTGCACCCGGCGGGTCGACGAGTGCGTGGGGGAGCCGCCCGCGCTGGTGCTCGCCCACGACGGCCGCAGCTACCGTTGCGTCAACCCGGCGCCGGTGCCCGGCACCGTGCCCCGGCCCGCCGCCACCAGCAGCACCGCGCCGGCTGCCACCAGCACTGCGCCTGCGGAGGCGCCGGCTGCCACCAGCACTGCGCCTGCGGAGGCGCCGGCTGCCACCAGCACTGCGCCTGCGGAGGCGCCGGCTGCCACCAGCACTGCGCCTGCGGAGGCGCCGGCTGCCACCAGCACTGCGCCTG
>NZ_JAVRFL010000072.1:0-2497 GCF_031845925.1 Micromonospora reichwaldensis
CCACCGGCCCGTTACTACGCAGCCACGTCCTCCAACTCGCCCCCACCAGCCACGTGCTCTGCCTCACCTGGCACCACATCGTCCTCGACGGCTGGTCCGTCGGCGTGTTCCACACCGAACTCGACCACCTCTACACCGACCTCACCCACGGTCGCACCCCCTCACTGCCGCCCCTCACCACCCAGTACGCCGACATCGCCCAACGCCAGCGTCACCACTGGCAGGGCGCCGACGCCCAACGACACCTTCACGAACTCGCCGCACGGCTCCGCGACGCCCCGCCCGTGTGCCACCCGCCCACCGACCGGCCCCGCCCCGACACCGAATCCGGGCCCACGGCCATCCACCACACCCACCTACCCACCGGCACCCTGACCGCCCTCGCCGCCCAGACCGGCTCCACCCCCTTCGGCGTCCTCCTCGCCGCCTTCCAACTCCTCATCCACCGCTACACCCACCAGAACCCCATCGTCATCGGCACCCCCCTCACCGGACGCACCGACCCCGACGCCGAAAAACTCATCGGCTTCTTCGTCAACACCCTCCCCCTCGCCGTCGACATCAACCCCCACCACACCTTCCGCCAACTCCTGCACCACTCCCGCACCGTCCTCATGCACGCCGTCACCCACCAGGACATCCCCTTCGACAAACTCGTCGAACACACCCGACCCACCCGCGACCGCCACACCCCACCCCTCATCCAGACCGTCTTCACCGGCGGGAACGCCACGGGCATCGCCGACGAACCCAGGCCACTGCACACCGCCACGATGCGGCCGGTGTCGATCGAGCCGGGAACCGCGAAGTTCGACCTCACGGTCCACGCGGAGGTGGGGACCGACACCGTCGACGTGTACTTCAGCTACGCCCGCGACCTGTACGAGCCCGGCACGATGGCCGACCTGGCCGACAGCTACCGCGCCCTCGTCGCCGCTGTGCTGGCCGATCCCGACCGGCGCCTGTCCACCGTGGAGGCCGTCACCGACGACCAGCGCCGGCGGCTCGCGGCGGTGTCCACGGGGCACCGGAGCGGGTCGGACGGCGCTCCGGGGTGCGTGCCCAGGCTGGTGACGGAGACGGCCCAACGGCAGCCCGACGCGCTCGCCGTCGTCGACGGGGCGGGCGCGATCACCTACCGCGAACTCGACGAGCGGTCCAACCACCTCGCCCACCAACTCCTGCACCACGGCGCCCGACCCGACCACCCCGTCGCCGTCAGCCTCCCACCCGGCACACCCGCCATCACCGCCATGCTCGCCGTCCTCAAAGCCGGCGCCGCCTACCTCCCCATCGACCCCACCGCCCCACCCGCACGCCGACACCACCTCATCACCCACTCCGCCGCCACCATCCTCATCACCCAAGACCCCCACGACACCGACGCACCCCCCGGCGTCGTCACCCTCGCCCCGCACCGCTCCGCCTCCCCGGCGGCACCCCGGGTCGACATCCACCCGGAGCAGCTGGCGTACGTCATCCACACCTCCGGCTCGACGGGCACCCCCAAGGGCGTCATGGTCGCCCACCATGCGCTGGCCAACCTCGTCCGCTGGCACCTCGACACCTATCCCAGCGGACCCGGCCAACGCCACGGGCAGATCGCCAGCCTCGGCTTCGACGCGGCGGTGTGGGAGATCTGGCCTGCGCTGGTCAGCGGCGCCACCCTGCACATCGCCGACCCGGCCGACCGCCTCGACCCCGCCGCGCTGCACGACTGGCTGCACCGGCAGGGTCTCACCGAGGCCTTCGTGCCCACCCCGATCGCCGAGGCCATCCTGCGGCTGCCCACGCCGTCCACCACCACGCTGCGCACGCTGCTCACGGGTGGGGACGCCCTCACCACCCGGCCCTCCGCGCGCACCCCCTACGCCCTGGTCAACCACTACGGGCCCACCGAGGCCGCGGTCGTCGCCACCGCCGGGCCGGTGCGCCCGGACGGGACCCACCGCCCGGACCTCGGCACCCCGATCGACGGCGCCCGCGTCCACCTCCTCGACGCCGGGCTGCGACTGGTGCCGCCCGGCGCGCCCGGCGAGGTCTGCGTCGCCGGCGACGTGGTCAGCCGCGGCTACCTGAACAAGCCCGGGCAGACGGCGGAGCGGTTCCTGCCCGACCCGTACGGACCACCCGGCAGCCGCCTCTACCGCACCGGCGACCTCTGCCGCCTCCGCACCGACGGCACCCTCGAATTCCTCGGCCGCACCGACGAACAAATCGCCATCAACGGCTACCGCATCGAACCCGGCGAAATCGAAACCGCCCTACGCACACAACCCCACATCGAAGCCGCCCTCGTCACCACCCGCACCCTCCCCACCGGCCGCCACCTCATCGCCTACGTCACCAGCACCAGCACCATCGACACCCACCAACTCCGCGACACCCTCCACCACACCCTCCCCCGCCACCTCGTACCCCACGCCATCATCGCCCTGCCCCACTTCCCCCTCACCCGCAACGGCAAGATCGACCGCAACGCACTCCCCGCACCGGA
>NZ_JAVRFL010000073.1:0-2106 GCF_031845925.1 Micromonospora reichwaldensis
GGTTCGAGTGTGAACTATGGCCATGGTGCGGCCAGTGACGCCGACTGGATTGCGGCGGCGGCCGAAGTCATGACGAATGCGAAGCTGACCACGCTGCTGCTGCCCGGGATCGGCACCATCGCCGACTTGAAGGCGGCGAAGGCGCTCGGGGTGACCAGTGTGCGCATCGCGACGCACTGCACGGAGGCCGATATTTCGGCGCAGCACATCGCGTGGGCGCGGGAGAACGGCATGGACGTGTCCGGGTTCCTGATGATGTCGCACATGAACGACCCGGCCGGGTTGGCCGCCCAGGCGAAGTTGATGGAGTCGTACGGGGCGCACTGCGTCTACGTCACCGACTCCGGCGGCCGACTCCTCATGTCCGACGTCGCACAGCGCGTGGATGCGTACCGGCAGGTGTTGGAGCCGAGCACGCAGATCGGTATCCACGCCCACCACAACCTGTCCCTCGGCGTCGCCAACAGCGTGATCGCGGTCGAGCACGGCCGCATCCTCGGCGATGCTGCGGCTGGTGCGCAGGCGACGCACGGGCGCACGGTGCGGGTGGACGCCTCCCTGGCCGGGCAGGGCGCGGGGGCCGGTAACGCGCCGTTGGAGGTGTTCGTGGCCGTCGCGGAGTTGCACGGCTGGGAGCACGGGTGTGACGTGTTCGCGCTGATGGACGCCGCTGACGACATCGTGCGGCCGTTGCAGGACCGGCCGGTGCAGGTCGACCGGGAAACCCTCTCCCTCGGCTATGCGGGGGTGTATTCGAGTTTCCTGCGGCATGCGGAGCGGGCGTCGGACAAGTACGGGGTGGACGTGCGCTCGATCCTGGTCGAGTTGGGTCGCCGCCGCATGGTCGGCGGGCAGGAAGACATGATCGTGGACGTGGCACTGGACCTCGCGGGCAAGGAGACATCATGATCGGGCCGGACACCGCCGGTATCGCCGAGCGCCTCGGCGAGGCGGCCGACACCGCCACCGCCATCGCGCAGCTTGCTGCGGAGACGGGCTTGGACGTGGATGCGGCGTACGGGGTGCAGACCGCGTTGATCCAGCGCCGCCTGGAGCGCGGCGAACGCCTGGTGGGGTTGAAGATGGGCCTGACCAGCAAGGCGAAGATGGCGCAGGTCGGCGTGGACGAGGTCATCTGGGGCCGGCTCACCGACACCATGCGCATCCCCGACGGCGGCACCCTCGACCCCACCAGGTTCATCCACCCCCGCGTCGAACCCGAAGTGGCGTTCCTGCTCGACCGCCTCCCCGAACCCGGCGAACCCATCGGCGACTTCACCGACGCCGTCCGCGCGGTCGCCCCGGCCATCGAGGTGATCGACTCGCGGTACGCCAACTTCACGTTCTCCCTGCCGGACGTGATCGCCGACAACACCTCCGCCGCCGCCTTCACCATCGGCCCCTGGTCGCCGGTGCCCGACGGCCTCGACAACCTCGGTGTGCTGCTGGAGATCGACGGACGCGTCGCGCAGGTCGGCTCCACCGCCGCGATCCTCGGCGACCCCCGCCGCGCACTGGATGAGGGCATCCGCCTGGCCGGCCGCCACGGCGTACGGCTGCGCGAAGGCTGGGTGTTCCTCGCCGGCGCCGCCACCGCCGCCGTGCCCCTACGCCCCGGCGCCCACGTCCGCGCCGTCGTCGAACACCTCGGCACCACCTCCCTGCGAGCGTCGGCATGACCGCCAACTGGGGCACGCCCGCGAACCAGGGGACGCCCGCGAACCAGGGCGCGGCAGCAGGCCACGGCACGGGCGCGCAGGCGCACGTCGTCGCCGGCAAGGCCGTACCGCGTGGCGCGTTCCCGCACGTCAAGGTCGCCGGCGGGTTCGTGTTCGTCTCCGGCACCTCCAGCCGCCGCCCCGACAACACCTTCGCCGGCGTCGAGGTCGACGAGCTGGGCACCACGAACCTGGACATCCGCGCGCAGACCCGCGCCGTCATCGACAACATCCAAGATCTGCTGAAGACAGTCGGCGCCGACCTGAGCGACCTCGTGCAGGTCACCACCTACCTCGTCAACATGAACGACTTCGGCGGCTACAACCAGGTCTGGGCCGAGTACTTCGACGCCACCGGACCCACCCGCACCACCGTCGCCGTGCACCA
>NZ_JAVRFL010000074.1:0-2081 GCF_031845925.1 Micromonospora reichwaldensis
CGTTCCATTTGTTGGAGGTGCCGGCGAAGGTGGTGCCGGTGGAGGTGGAGACGTAGACGTCGTTGAGGGTGCCGTGGGTGAAGGTGACGATGTCGTCGCGTCCGTCGCCGGTGAAGTCCGTGGGCGAGCCCGCCAGATACCGGCCACCCGTCGGCGACGTACCGCAGTTGTCGCTGACCAGGTACTTCTGGTGGTACTGGCCGGGGTAGGGCGCCAGCGACGTCCCGTTGATGACGATCGTCTGCCCCACGCCGTTGTAGAGCTGTTCGTAGTGGATGTGCGGCCCCGACGAGTTGCCGGTGCTGCCCGTGGTGCCGATCTGCTGGCCCTGCTGCACGTACGCCCCGTCGGGCACGGAGTAGGAACTGAGGTGGAAGTAGTAGGTGGTCCAGCCGCCGCCGTGGTCGATGACGATGTAGTTGCCGGCGCCGCTGGGCTGCGAGTACCGCCGGGCGACGCCCGCCGCGGAGGCGACCTGCGGCGTGCCCGCCGTGGCGCCCCCGTCGGCCCGCACGAAGTCCAGAGCCTGCCGGACCTCGGCGCTGTGGTGGTCGTACGTCCACCGCTGCCCGCACGGGAACGGCGCCTTGAAGTTCGGCGCGGCGAGCGCGGGGGACGACGTCCCCACCGCGCCGGTCAGGACGCCCACCGCCAGGGTGAGCAGGGTGGCCAGGACGCGACGCGCCCCGGTCCTCGGAGGCCGTGACATGAGGTGACTCCCGTCAGGGAAGACTCGGATGGGGTCGGGGGAGCGGACACGCCGGTCGGCGTGCGGAGGCCGCCCGGTGGGGCGGGACGGTCGGGCCGCGGTGGGGCGTCGTCGACGACGCGCCACCGGGCCGCGACGGGTGTCTGCGGTGGCGGCGCGTCGTCGACGGGGCTCAGCCGGCGCGGCGCAGGCGGCCGAGCATCCCGTTGAGGTCCTGGACGAAGATGTCGTGCCGGAAGAAGTGGCCGCCGGGCAGCTCACGCCACTCGTGCGGGATGCCTGCTCGCCCGAGGGCCGCCCGGAATTCGCGCTGACCGGCCAGCACCTGCGTCTCGTTGACGTAGTCGAACCAGTTGATCGGGTCGGGCGAGGTGCCGGCGACCAGGAAGATGCGCTTGTTGCGGTAGCTCTCGATGCGCTGGACCGGGTTGTCGGCGGTGACCCGTGCCTCGTCCCACAGCGGCGCGCCGTAGACGGTGCCGCCGCCGAGGTCCATCGCGGCCGAGGTGGTGTTGGCCCAGTGCACGACGAGGCCGAAGTCGCGGCGCAGGCTGGCCGGTCCGGAGTGGGAACTGACCGAGCAGAAGTGGCCGTAGTACTTCGCGGTGTACTTGAGGGCGCCGAACCCGCCCATCGAGAAGCCGGCGACGGCGCGGCCGTTGTACTCGGGGAAGGTACGGAAGTTCGACTCGATCCAGGGCAGCAGCTGCGCGATGTGGAAGGTCTCCCAGTTGCGGGGACCGGTGTTGCTGCTGACCGGGTTCGAGTACCAGCCGGTGGAGGCGTCCGGCATGACGACGATGATCTCCCTGCCGGCGGTCAGGTTGATGATGTTGTCCTGCATGTGGAAGGTCCGGAAGTCGGCCGCCCCGCCGTGCAGCAGGTACAGCACCGGGTAGCGCTTGCCGCTGGTGTGGTAGCCGTCGGGCAGCAGGACGTTGACCGCCGGGTCCCACTCGATGGCGTCGGTGGCGAACCGGTAGTACTGCAACCGGCCACCGTTCTCGTTGCGGCCCACGATGCGCAGGCCGTGGCCGTCGCGGGCGGCGGCGGACGCGGGCAGCGGCGCGGCGAGGGCACCGGCGAACGCGCCTGCGGCGGCGACTCCCGCGGCGCCGGTCAGCAGGCGTCGGCGGCTGACGGGCCGGCGGGTGGCAGGGACGTTGTCCATGAGTACCTCCATTGGGGATGGAACCGCGCCGGAACGGCCGCGCGGCGCGGGGCTTTCCACGTGCGTACGACGGGCTCAGAGGGTGGTTTCGCCGTTGAGGCCGAAGAAGTCGTGCCATTTGGTGCTGGGGTTGAAGGTGGTGCCGGTGGAGAGTGCGACGTGGACGTCGTTGGTGGTGCCTTTGGTGAAGACGATGATGTC
>NZ_JAVRFL010000076.1:0-1332 GCF_031845925.1 Micromonospora reichwaldensis
GTGAGCCACCCCCGCTTTCATGGAGCTTCTTGATCATGGTCTGATGGCCGTGGGGAGGAAGTCGTCCGTGGCAGCACCGAAGAAGTACCCCGATGAGCTACGTCAGCGCGCTGTGCGCTTGTACCGCGAGTCGGACCCGAAGCCGGTGATCCGGCGCTTGGCCGAGCAACTCGGTGTTCATCACGAGGCGCTCAGGAACTGGATCCGCCAAGCCGAGGCTGACGCGGGCGAGCGCACCGATCGGCCGAGCAGCGAGGTGGCGGAGGAGAACCGCCGGTTGCGCAGAGAAGTGGCCGAGTTGCGGCGGGCGAACGAGATCTTGAAGGCTGCGAGCGCGTATTTCGCGGCGGAGCTCGACCCGACCCGGCGACGGTCATGAGGTTCATCCACGAACACCGTGACCAGTTCGCGGTCGCGCTCCTGCTACGGGTCCTGAACATCGGTGCTTCGACCTACTACGCGTGGGTCAAGCAGTTCGAGCAGCCCTGTGACCGGGACGTGGTCGACCTGGGGCTGATCTCGAACATCTACGAGATCTGGGAGACATCGGGGCGCACCTACGGCGCGGACCGGGTCCACCGGCAGCTACGTCGCGACGGCATTCGCGTGGGCCGCAAGCGCGTCGAGCGGCTGATGGCCGCCCACGGCTGGCAGGGTGCGTTTCTGCGTCGCGGCTGGCGCGGCGGCTGCACCCGTCAGGATCCACGGCACACGCCGGCGCCGGATTTGGTGAATCGGCAGTTCACCGCCGACGGGCCGAACCGGCTCTGGGTTGCCGACGCCACCCGCATCCCGTGCGGCGAGGGCGTGTTCTGGCTCGCCGCGGTCCGCGACGCGTTCTCCCGCCGGATCGTCGGGTGGAAGACCTCCGACCGCTGCGACACCGACCTGATCCTCGCCGCCCTCGAATACGGGATCTGGTCCCGCGACGTCCGCGACGGTCAGTTGATCCACCACAGCGACAGGGGATCGAACTACACGTCTTTCCGCTTCGCGGAACGCTTGCAGGACAACGGAATCCTGCCCTCGATGGGCTCCGTCGGCGACAGCTACGACAACGCCCTCATGGAGAACTTCTGGTCAACCCTGAAGATCGAACTCGTCTACCGCACCTCATGGCGGACCCGTGACGAGGCCGAGAACGCGATTTTCGCCTACATCGACGGCTGGTACAACACCCGCCGCATCCAGAAAGAGTTGGGCTACCTCAGCCCGAACGAGTACGAGACCGCCTGGCACAGCCGCCAGACGCAACCAGCCGAACCAACTATCGTCACCCCTGCGCCAGCCGGCAGCAGGTAACCACCGCTCCATCAAAGCGGGGGGAACTCA
>NZ_JAVRFL010000077.1:0-1039 GCF_031845925.1 Micromonospora reichwaldensis
ACCCCACCCCGCTCACCCCGCCCCCCGCCCCCTGCCCCCTGCCCGCGCCGATCATGCAGTTGTGGTGCCGGGTAGGCGCGCATTCGGGCGTTTTGCACACCACCACACCTGCATGATCGAAGTCCGGTCGTCGGTAGCGGCGGCGAGTGGTGGAGGCGTTGCGGCTGGGTCCGAGCGGTCGACGACGGTGCCGGGCGGGGTCCCGCAGGATCCGGCGGGTGATGGGCCGACGCAGGATGGCCGCACCCGGGACGCTCAGGCGGCATGGACCGCTGCCCGCCAGCACGTGGGCCGGGGCAGGAAGGCCATCCGGTTTGGCTGGGCGGTGCGCACCGCTGCCGTCAGCACGTCGACCGGGAACCGCTCGGCGTACAGCGGTCGGCGGAGTCACGGCCAGTCTGGGGCGCGCGTCCGGTTCGTGGCGGCACCATCGGCGCCGCGACCAGGAAATCCACCTCGTCCGTGAGCCGAGGGGCCGATCAGGTTGTTCATCCGTTTCGTGGCGCTTTGTGGTGGCCCCGGTCACGCGCCCGATGGGCATGGGTCGGGGGCGCGGGTCGTTGTAACCACCGTGAGCGCGTAACCCCGGGCCCTGGACCCCGAGCCCTCCGGGATGGCCGGGTCGCCGGTCGGAATGCCGGCCGGGCCCGCGTCGTTACATCCCCCCGGACGCGCCCCACCCTCTCGTCGAGGGCGTACCTGGTTCGACCTTTCCTCAGCCCGCGACGCCACCCGTCCCCCGCGGTGTGTGTCGCGTACCCCCGATCGAAAGGTGCTGCCATCATGCGTACCGACATCCTGCGTAAGACCGCCCTGACCGCTGCCGGGCTCGCCTTCACCGGCGGCGCCATCGCCGGCCCCGTCACCACCGCCCTCGCCGCCCCCACCACCCCGGTGTCGGCCACGGTCACTCAGGACCGCAAGGGTGGCGAGCGCGAACTGGGCGTGCGCTACGAGGCACAGCCCAACTTCTACTACTGCGGCCCCGCCGCCGCCCGCAACGCCCTCAGCGTGCAGGGCAAGAACATCGACGTCGACG
>NZ_JAVRFL010000078.1:0-1012 GCF_031845925.1 Micromonospora reichwaldensis
GGGTGCTGCGGTGTGGGGTTTGGGTCGGGTGGTGGGTGTGGAGGTGCCGTTGCGGTGGGGTGGTTTGGTGGATTTGCCGGGGTTGTTGGATGGGGGTGTGTGGGGTCGGTTGTGTGGGGTGTTGTCGTCGGCTGGTGGTGAGGATCAGGTGGCGTTGCGGTCGTCGGGTGTGTTTGTGCGGCGGTTGGTGCGTGCGGTTTCTCCGGCGGGTGCGGGTGCGGGTTCTGCGGCGGGTGGGGGTTCGGGTGGTTTCCGGTTGTCGGGGACGGTGTTGGTGACGGGTGGTACGGGGGCGTTGGGTGCGCGGGTGGCGTTGTGGGCGGTGGGTGTGGGTGCGGAGCATGTGGTGTTGGTGAGTCGGCGGGGTGGTGGTGCGCCGGGTGTGGGTGAGTTGGTGGGGCGGTTGGAGGGTTTGGGTGTGCGGGTGTCGGTGGTGGGTTGTGATGTGGCGGATCGTGGTGCGGTGGCGGGGTTGTTGGGGGATTTGGTGGGTCGGGGTGAGCGGTTGCGGGCGGTGGTGCATGCGGCGGGTGCGGCGCAGTTGACGCCGTTGGGTGAGGTGGGTGTGGGTGAGGTGGAGGAGGTGTTGCGGGCGAAGGTTGGTGGTGCGGTGGTGTTGGATGAGTTGACTGCTGGTTTGGATTTGGATGCGTTTGTGGTTTTTTCGTCGATTGCGGGGGTGTGGGGTTCGGCGGGTCAGGTGGGGTATGCGGCGGCGAATGCGTTTTTGGATGGGTTGGTGGTGTCGCGGCGTGGGCGTGGGTTGGTGGGGACGTCGGTGGCGTGGGGGCCGTGGGCTGAGGCGGGTATGGCGGTGGGGGTGGCGGGGGAGCAGTTGAGTCGGCGTGGGTTGCCGGGGATGGCTCCGGAGTTGGCGGTGGCGGCGTTGCAGCGGGTGTTGGATGGTGGTGAGGGTCAGGTGGTGGTGGCGGATGTGCGGTGGGATCGGTTTGTGCCGTCGTTCACGGCGTTGCGTCCGTCGCGTTTGTTCACCGACATCCCCGAGGCACAG
>NZ_JAVRFL010000079.1:0-1006 GCF_031845925.1 Micromonospora reichwaldensis
AGTGGGTGAGTGCGGGGATTTGGATTTTGGCGTCGTGTTCGAGGATGCGTTGTTGGAGTTCTTGGAGGCTGCGGCCGGGTTCGAGGCCGAGGCCGTCGACGAGGGCTTCGCGGGTGCGTCGGTAGACGCGGAGGGCGTCGACTTGGCGGCCGCTGCGGTAGAGGGCGAGCATGAATTGGTGGCAGAGGCGTTCGCGCATGGGTTCGGTGGCGGTGAGGATTTCGAGTTCGGGGGTGATTTCGCGGTGTCGGCCGCAGGCGAGTTCGGCGTCGAGGCGGTCTTCGAGGGCGGAGAGTCGTTCGTCTTCGATGGCGGCGAGTTCTGACCAGCAGGTGCCGGTTTCGACGAGGTCGGCGAGGGCGCGTCCGCGCCAGAGGGTGAGTGCTTCGGTGAGGAGTTGGGCGGCGCGGGTGGGGTTGTTGGTGGTGGTGGCGTGGCGGCCTTCGCGGACGAGTCTGCGGAAGCGGTAGAGGTCGATGGTTTCGGTGTCGATGCGGAGTTGGTAGCCGGGTGGGTGGGTGCGCAGGGTGGGGTTGGTGGTGGGGTCGGTGTTGTGGGTGAGCATGCGGCGGATGCCGGAGACGGCGTTCTGGACCATTTTGCGGGCGGTGGGGGGTGGGTTGCCGTCCCACATGGCGTGGAGGATTTGGCTGGTGGCGACGACTTTGTTGGCGTTGAGGAGGAGGTAGCCGAGGATTGCGCGTTGGCGGATTCCGCCGAGTTCGAGGTGGTGGCCGTTGTTGGTGACTTCGGTGCTGCCGAGTACGGAGAAGCGCATGGGTGTGCTCCGGTGGTCCGGTGGGGTGGGGGTGGGTTGGTGTGAGTTTCCCATCGGTGGTCATTGGGGAGGCACCCCTAGGGCACCCCGCAGGAGGTGTGGGTGCATGGTGGGTGTCATTGGGTTGGCAGTGTGGAGTTGCTGGTCAGGCATTGTCGGGTGGTGGTGGGGCATGAGTCCGTCATCCGGGTCTGATGAACGGCGCACACACGGTGCGGGAACGGCGCC